>CAMOKN010000159.1 GCA_946617595.1 uncultured Clostridia bacterium | reverse complement strand
CGCTCTGTGCTTTCGTTTTATGAAGGATCTTTTCAAGTTCCGTTTTAACGGGATTCGCCTTTGCTCCTTTCGGCGTTCCGAAAGGAGCGGGGACGGGGGCGGCGCCCCAGCGGGTGCAGGGCAGAGCCCGCCGGGGACGGGGGCAGCGCCCCAGCGGGGACGGGGGCGGAGCCCCAGCGGGTGCAGGGCGGCGCCCGCCACTGAAGATCTGCTGCATCACTGCCTCTCCCGTATCCTGCCGATAAGGGCAAAAACGAGAAACACTGCGAGATCGAGAACGACTATCCCTGCACCGGTGGGGATATCTATATAGTAAGATATGATAAGACCGGCTGTAAAGCAGACTACGGACACTATCGCCGAGCATACTGTCACACTGCGGAAGCTCCTGCACACCCGCATAGATGTGACTGCCGGAAAGATCATAAGGCTGGATATCAGCAGCGCTCCCATAAGTCGCATTCCCACAACTATAACGACTGCTGTAAGCACGGATATAAGCACATTATATATTCCCGAGCGTATTCCCGTTGCGCTGGAAAAACTTTCATCAAAAGTTACCGCGAAGATGCGGTGATAGAAAATAATATACATTGCGCAGACTATCACCGAGCAAACGACAGATACCGCAACATCGTTATCCTTCAGCGCAAGAATGCTTCCGAACATATATCCGTTTATATCTATAGTGACATTGCAGAGCGAAAGGACTATCATTCCTATCGCCAGAGAGCTGCTTGAAAGTATCGCTATCGCACTGTCACCGCCCATTTTCCCTTTCTTGGTAATAAATAAAAGCAGAAACGCTGCGACAATAACTATAGGTATCGCAAACCACAGCGGAGCAATCCCGGCAGCGGCAGCTATCGCAAATGCCCCGTATCCTACATGAGAAAGCCCGTCACCGATCATCGAATATCTTTTGAGTACAAGGCTCGACCCGAGCAGCGCCGCACAGAGCGAAACGAGAACACCGACTATCAGCGCCCTCGACATAAAGCTGTAGCCGAATATCACGGAAAGTTCATTTATCATGGTGAAAACAGCCTCCTGCCATTGCCCTGAATGCATCGGTCTTTACGTATTCTTTTGCATCGCCGAAATAATAGCCGTTTCTGGACATATTGAGAATTTTGGTGCCATAATGCACTGCATTATGGATATCATGTGTCACCATGATTATAGTAACGCCGTTTTTGTTCAGCTCGTCTATCACCTCGTACATTTCAGAAGTGACCACCGGATCAAGTCCCGACACCGGTTCGTCGAGCAGAAGCAGCTTTTCTGTCGCGCATAATGCCCGTGCAAGCAGGACTCTCTGCTGCTGTCCGCCGGATAAATTGCGGTAACTCTTGTGCACAAGGTCTTCTATCTTCATTTTTGCGATCTCATGTTTTGCACGCTCTTTGTTTTCCTTGGTATAGAACGGAAAAAACGAGTTTCGGTTGAGACAGCCGGAAAGCACAACTTCCCATACAGTTGCCGGAAAATCTTTCTGTGCGGCAGTCTGCTGCGGCAGATATCCGATCTCCTTAGGTTTCACGCCGCCGAATTCTATACTTCCGGCACTGTACTGCTTTAATCCGAGGATACCCTTTACAAGCGTAGATTTGCCTGAACCGTTCTCTCCTACTATGCATAGGAAATCCCCCTCATCGATCGCGAAGGTGAGGTTTTCAAAAGCGGTTATCCCCTCATACTTCATGCAAAGGTCTTTACATTCGATAAGTTTCATTTTTATCTCCATATTAACGATTTTACAAATTATTATAACACACAAATCTCCGCGTGTCAAACCTTTGAATAATGAAACAAATGAATAACAAATCATACAGAAAAAGTTGATTTTTTCCGCGAAAGATGATATACTGAAAATAAGTATATTTCGTAAGAGAGGAAACCTGTATGGAAAATATAACCATAGAAGCTCAGGTAACGGGAACATTCAGCTTTGCGATGCAGCAGAACTACATTCCCCTTATCCGCAGCATATACATAAGAAACAATACTTCTCAGCCGTTGGAGGGCATAACCGTGAAGGTAAGCTTTGAGCCCGAATTTGCGCGTCCCTGCGAATTTACGGTGCAGTATGCCGAAGCCGGCAGAGCTGCGGAGATATCCCCGGTGAAGCTCACGGTATCAACAGATCATCTGTTCTCACTCACCGAAAAGACTGCCGGAAATATCCGCATCATCGCTGAGCAGGACGGAAAGTGCATAGCCGAAACGGATATCCCCGTGGATATCCTTGCCTACGACGAGTGGTCGGGTTCGGACATCATGCCTGAACTTATATCCTCGTTCATGTCACCGAATCACCCGAGAATAAGCGAGGTCATCTCAAAAGCTTCACTCTATATGCAGAAATGGACCGGTTCGCCGTCCTTCACCGGATATCAGACAGAAGACCCGAACACCGCAAAAATGCAGGCTGCCGCTGTGTATGCCGCATTGCAGGAAGAAAACATCGCCTATACGATGCCGCCCGCAGGCTATGAAAGAAGCGGACAGCGCGTGCGGCTCCCATATACCGTGCTTGCCGAAAAGCACGGCACCTGCCTTGATCTTTCGCTGCTGTATGCGTCCTGTCTTGAAAGCATCGGGCTCAATTCCCTCATCATACTTGTAAAAGGGCATTGCTTCGCAGGACTGTGGCTTGAAGACGAAACATTTCCGGACTGTGTGCAGGACGACCCGACCGCAGTCTCTAAACGCGCGGCAGCCGGGATAGACAAGATATTCCCTGTAGAATGTACCGACTTCTCGGCAGGAAAGAGCGTAAGCTTTGAAAACTCCTCCGCTCATGCAATGGCTGCTCTTTCCGAAACAGACAATTTCAGGTGCGCGATCGATGTAAGAAGATGCAGGGGCAGCGGGATAAGACCGATGCCGTCAAGAGTTGCCGAAAACGGGGAATATAAAGCTGTGGATTACGGAAAACGTGACAGCGACGATATCACCGATGCGCCTAAGATCATCGACACAGCGCACAGAGGTAAGACTGCCGAAGAAAAAGAACTCACAAAGCAGATGATCTGGGAACGCAAGCTGCTCGATCTCAGCCTGCGCAACAGTCTGCTCAATTTCCGCCCCACTTCCTCAAACGTGCAGTTCATGGCTTACGATCCGGCAAAACTTGAAGACGAGATATCAGACGGCGAAAGCTTTAAGATCATGCCCGTGCCGACAGAAAATTCCTTCATAATGTCGGACAGCAGGATCTACGAAACGGAGAATAACAAAGAGCAGATAAAAGCGATCGCAGAGTCGGAATTCAAAAACCACAGACTGCGCACATTCATAAACGAAAACGAGCTTGAAAAGACTCTGAAAAAACTCCACCGCGCCGCAAAGGTGAGTCTTGAAGAAAACGGCGCAAATACCCTCTACCTTGCAATAGGATTTCTGAGGTGGTACGAGACTGACAAGGCAGTAAAGCCGAGATACGCGCCGCTGATACTTGTTCCTGTAGATCTTGTAAAGAAGATACAGGATAAGTCATATTCGCTGCGCATACGCGGCGAAGAAACTCAGATGAACATAACGCTGCTCGAACTGCTGCGGCAGGATCAGGGTATCACCATAAACGGGCTCGACCCGCTGCCGCTGGACGAGAAAGGCGTGGATATACCTCTGGTGTTCAGCACCGTCCGCAATGCCATAATGTCAAAAAAGCGCTGGGATATCGAAGAACTCGTGTTCCTCGGACAGTTCTCTTTCAACAGGTTCATTATGTGGAACGATATCCGCACCCGCTCGGACGATCTCGCAAAGAACAAGGTCGTTGCAAGCCTTATGTCCGGAGAGACACAGTGGGAGAATGAGGAGACAGACCTCTCACCTCACGCGCTGGACGAAAATCTTTCGCCGGCAGATATGGCTGTCCCGATGAGCGCAGATTCTTCACAGCTCGCCGCAATATATGAAGCGTCCCTCGGACGCAGCTTCGTGCTTCACGGACCACCGGGAACAGGAAAATCCCAGACAATAACAAATATGATCGCGAACGCTCTGTTTCAGGGAAAGTCCGTACTGTTCGTCGCCGAAAAAATGGCAGCCCTTTCGGTAGTGCAGAAAAGGCTGAAAAAGATAGGGCTTGACCCGTTCTGCCTTGAACTGCACTCAAACAAATCACAGAAGCGCGCCGTCCTCTCACAGCTCGAAGAAGCTCTTTCAATGAGCAGGATCAAGCCGCCCGGGGAGTATGCGCAGACAGCTGAAAAGCTACACTCCCTGCGAAAAGAACTTAATGACACCATGAGTGCGCTCTATAAACAGCGTGCAGCGGGAATGTCCGTCTATGACGCGGTAACGGGATATGAAGCCGCAAAAGAATATGACGGAATGCTTACGATCGACGCCGAAATTATCGGTCATGCATCTTCTGCAGACTATCAGGCATGGCTCGAAGCAGCCGCGGATACTGCCGCTTCGGGTAAAGAACTTGGAGGATTGGCGGACTCTCCGCTTCGCAATGTCCGTGCCTGCGAGTACACGATCGAACAGAGAAGCCTGTTCTCGGAGCTGTCCGAGCTGCTTGAAAACAGATCCGCCGATGCAGCCGAAGCTTATGCCCGACTCGGAAATACGCTGGGCTGCGATATGCCGTCGGATAAAGAAGGTATAGGATCGGCTTTCAGGATCCTGAAAGCATACACCGAGCCCGAACTGATACTTCCGGAAATAGTGAACGGAGCGGATCCTGTCTCAGTGCGCTCCGAACTTGACAAGCTCATAGATGCCGGAACAAGGTGCAGTTCGATAAGCACCATGCTCGACGAAAAATTCGAGCAGAGCATACGCACATACGATGCAGACACAGCGCTCCTGAACTGGAAGAAGGTGCAGCAGGGAAACTTCATCAGCAAAGCTTTCGGTTCCGGAAAACCGGTAAAAGAACTTGCAGTTTACGCCAAAGACCCGAACTATGTGACCAAGGACAACATCGCGGAAATACTCGGCACACTCTGCGAATACAGACAGCTTTGCTCGATGCTCACAAATGCTGACCCGTCGGTCACAAAATACCTCGGCGAATACTGGAGAGGCGTGAATACGGCGTTTGAGAAGCTGAAACAGGCACTTCCCGCATCGTTCGATATACGTGAGATGATGCTCGGTATATCACCTGCATTCCGCAGCGGCATCATGGCTCATTCACACGATGCTTCCGTAAAGACCGCCCTCGCAGAAGCAGAACTTCGCTATATTGATATGCTTGATGTGTGCGAACGAATGAAGAAGGAATTTTCCGCAGATGTTGAGTCAGCCTGCGGCGGTGCCGATCTGTTCGGCAGCATACATTCAGAGGCGGACGGATATTATCGCAATGCCGACAAGCTGCGTGACCGTGTTCTGCTTGAAAACAACATCAGAAAGCTGAACGGGCTCGGGCTGAAAGCCGCAGCCGACGCATACAGGAACGGCACGATCAATGAAGACAATATCTCCGGCGCACTCTCCGCGGCAGTCTGCAAGTCGGTGATCTCGCAGGCAGTAAGCTCAGAGCCGCTGCTGAGATCATTCCACGGTGCCGAATTTGAGCGCACAGCCGAGAAATACCGCAATTTCTCGGCAAGGTTCGAGGAACTCACGATAGAAGAACTCGTCTCCCGCCTTTCCGCAAAAGTCCCCGACACTTCTGCAGGAAAGACCGCAAACTCATCAGAGCTTGCGATCCTTCAGAAAGCAATAAAGAGCGGCGGACGCGGAGTTTCGATAAGAAAGCTGTTCGACAGCATACCGAACCTTCTCGGACGCCTGTGTCCATGTATGCTTATGAGCCCGATCTCTGCCGCACAGTACATCGATCCGTCGTTCAGAAAGTTCGATCTTGTCATATTCGATGAGGCATCACAGCTACCGACAAGCGAAGCTGTGGGTGCTATCGCAAGGGGAGAAAATGTTGTGGTGGTAGGCGACCCGAAACAGCTGCCGCCGACATCGTTCTTCATGACCGATCACACAGATGAAGAAAACATAGACAAAGAAGATCTCGAAAGCGTACTTGATGACTGCCTTGCGCTGGCAATGCCGCAGAAGCATCTGCTCTGGCACTACCGCTCACGCCACGAGAGCCTTATAGCGTACAGCAACAGCCGGTTCTATGACAACAGTCTGCGCACATTCCCGTCTCCCGATGACCTGATATCCAAAGTGACATGGGTGAATGTTGACGGATATTATGACAAGGGCGGCTCGAAACAGAATGTTGCCGAAGCCAGAGCAGTAACAGCCGAGATAATGCGCCGTCTCGCGGATCCTGAACTTCGCAGGGACAGCATAGGCGTTGTTACCTTCAACATAATCCAGCAGATACTTATTGACGATATGATAGCCGATGAACTGCGCAAAGATCCTGAACTTGAACAGTACGCAAACGAGATGTATGAACCGATACTTGTCAAGAACCTTGAAAATGTTCAGGGCGATGAGCGTGATGTCATACTCTTCTCGATAGGCTACGGTCCCGACAAGGACGGAAAAGTCTCAATGAATTTCGGTCCCGTGAATCAGGACGGCGGCTGGCGCAGACTTAATGTTGCGATCTCTCGTGCGAGAAAGCAGATGATAGTGTTCTCGGTGATCCGTCCCGAGCAGATAGACACCGCAAGGACACGCTCGGAGGGAGTTGCCGGATTAAAGGGATTCCTTGAGTTTGCCGCTAAGGGAAACTCCGCTCTGCCGGTAAGAAAAAGTTCCGGAAGTATAAAGCATCTAAGCACGGCTTTTGCGGACGAGGCTGCAAGGGCGCTGTCCGGTCTTGGATATGATGTAAAGCAGAACATAGGACAGTCGGATTATAAAATAGATATCGGAATAGTGGATCCCGACGCTCCGGGAACATATCTGCTTGGTATCCTCTGCGAAAGCGAAAGCAGATTTGAGATCACAAATGCACGCGACAGAAATATCGTTCAGCCCTCTGTGCTGAAAGGACTCGGCTGGAAGATACTTAACGTGCATATTCTTGACTGGCTCGACAATCCGGATAAAGTGCTCTCAAACCTGAAAGCTGAAATAGACAGCACTATCCGGTCACGCCGCAGTGGCGAGAAGCCGCAGGAAGAACCTGCCGTGCAGAAACGTGAGATCACGTTTGAAAAGGAAGAATCCCCTTCTTCCGCAGAAGATCACACTTACGCGCCGTATGTTCCCACTGTCACAGGGGATCAGGAATATTATTACGATCAGAGCTCAAATACGCAGATAAAGCGCATAATAAGTGAAGCTGCTGAGAAAGAAGCGCCGGTAAGCAGAAATGTCCTGCTGCATCATGTCCTCGCATCATTCGGGATCAAAAAGAGCAGCGCAAAGGCAGAGGCCCGTTTTGCGGAGATATTCGACAGTCTTTCTCTTACGGTGACCGAGCGCGATGACAATATATTCGTATGGCGCAATGAGAATGAACCGGCAGATTACCGCACATTCAGGGGAGTCTCGGCGGACGGCGAAAAACGCAGGATAGATGATGTCGCGACCGAGGAGATCGGAGCGGCAGTGCTGCACATTCTCGCACCCTCAATAAGTCTCGAACGTGCCGAGCTGGTGAAAGAGACTGTAAAGCTGTTCGGAGCCTCACGCACCACCGGAGCCGGAGAACTTGCAGTTTCAAAGGGCATTGCTCATGCTGTAAGAAAAGGCTGGGCAAAAATAGATCAGGATACCGGCAGGATAATGTTTGTCGGCTGAAATGACGCAGCACTGTCCATGTGAACTGCCCTTCCCTCAGATATGAGCAGGAACCGCACCGCAATGTGAACTGCTTTCCCCTCGGGCGTGAACAGCACTGTCCATGTGAACTGCCCTCCCCTCAGAAGTGAGCGGGAACAGCACCGCCCATTAAAATACACTTGTGATCTGTGTAATCACTTACTGATCCCGGCAGACTCCTTCGCCGGGCTGAAAAGTACTCCCACCGGAACTATTCATAAGATGATAATGGTGTGGAGTGACTTTGAACCCGGCGAAGGAGCGGGGTTCTTTGGTTACTTTCTGCACCTGCAGGCAGAAAGTAACTCGCCAATGCCGGCAGGGTCTTTCAACAGGAAAAAATGACTTGCTGCGGGCGAAAAAGAGCCTAAAGTCAATACCGCACACTATTTGTGCGTATTCCCTTTACAACAGCGTTAAAACGTGCTATAATGAGCAAAAAGGAGATGTTCACATGAAAGCAATGAAAATTTTCTACGACCTCAACGGGTCACTGTACGCAAATATCACCAACAAATGCCCCTGCAACTGCACTTTCTGTATCCGTCACAACGATGAGACTGTCGGCGAGAACGAAAGCCTGTGGCTCGAGCATGAACCGGATATCAACGAAATAAAATCAGCCTTCGATAAAGTAGATGCATCAAAATACAGCGAGACAGTATTCTGCGGCTACGGTGAGCCTATGGAACGTCCGTATGTTCTCCTTGAAGCTGCCGGATATATCAAAGAAAAGACCGGAATGAAGATCCGTATAAATACAAACGGGCTTGTTTCTTTGATGCACCCCACATTCGATCTCTATTCTATGCGTGGGATAATAGACAGCCTCTCGATAAGTCTGAATGCTTCTGACCCCGAAAAGTATCTGGAAATAACAAAGTCAAGATTCGGGCTTCCGTCGTACAATTCAATGCTTAATTTTGCAATAGTCACAAATTCATTCATACCCGATGTCAGACTTACGATCGTAGATGTCATAGGGGACGAAGAAGTCGAAAAGTGCAGACAGAGAGCCGCGGATATCGGCGTTCCGCTGAGAATACGCAGCTTTATTACAAATAACAGAGATTACGATTGACAGGCGGAAGAATATGCTGATAAAACTTGCGGGACTCGTCCCGGAATCATACGTTGACGGTCCGGGAATACGATTCACGATATTTGTCCAGGGCTGTCCGCACCACTGCGAGGGCTGCCACAATCCCGAAACTCACGATTTCTCGGCAGGAAGACTCGCTGATACAGACAGGATATACAATAAGATAAAACAGTTCCCGCTTGCGAAAGGTGTGACTTTCTCCGGCGGTGAGCCTTTCTGTCAGCCTGAACCACTCGCAGATCTTGCCGCAAAACTCAAAGCCGACGGTTACCACCTTATGAGCTATACGGGCTATACTTTTGAACAGCTTATGAAAATGCAGGAAGAAAATATGCATATCAAAAAGCTGCTTTCGCTGCTCGATGTGCTTGTTGACGGCAGATTCGTGCTTGCGCAAAGAACACTCGAACTTCATTTCAGAGGAAGCCGCAATCAGCGGCTCATAGATGTTCCGTCAAGCCTTGAAACGGGGGTGGCGCAGACAATTGAGCTTTAAGAATTTTGCATCATACATAACGGCTGCCGCTGTGATAGTGACAGCCTTGTTTTCTCTTACAGGCTGCGAGTTTTCCGAAAAGGAGGACGACGCAGACAAGGGTAGAAATTATTGGTTCAGCTCTGTTATAAACGGAAGTCCGGCAACTCTCGATCCTCAGACCTGCGCTGATGACAGCTCTGCGCAGATCATCGGTAACGTCTTTACGGGACTGTTCGCATTCTCCGACGGCGGCGAAGTTGTTCCTGCTATGGCAGAAGAATACACAGTCAGCGATGACGGACTGACGTGGGAATTTAAACTTCGAGATGATATCTGGTGGTACGGAAAAGACGATTTCAAGGCGCAGTGTACGGCAGAGGATTTTGTTTTCGGATTCCGCAGACTTGTTAATCCCGCACTTCGCTCACAGAGGGCGAAGGAATATTATTGCATCAGAAACGCCGAACCGATAAACACCGGAAAGATCACCAATCTTAACAAGCTCGGAGTAGAAGCGACCGAAAAGTTCCGGCTGAAAATAACTCTTGAAACACCGCGTTCAGATCTGAGATCTCTGCTTGCTGCCGCTCCTGCGATGCCATGTAATGAAGAATACTATATGCTGACCGAGGGTCAGTACGGACTTACCGGTGACAGCGTCGGCTCGAACGGAGACTTTTACGTCAGCCGCTGGTTCTATGACAAGTGGGTCAGGGACGGAAATTTCATCGAGCTGCGAAGGAACGAACTCAATTATGAAGCTCTGAATACCGCACCGCGAGGAGTCACATTCCACATAAACGCAGACGATTATGAGTGGTTCCTGAACGGCGATGTGCAGATATGCCGCACGGCTGACAGCGAGGAGATATTCAGACTGTCCGGAAAATATGAGCATACAGAGTATTCTACGGCAGTCTGGGGACTGATCTTCAATACTGCCGGAGTTTTTTCAAGCTCTGACCTAAGAACAGCACTTGGGAGCTGTAAGGCAGGAGAGACTGACGGCAGCATCTACACATCAGCGGACTGCATAGTTCCGGAGGGCGTCGATCTCGGAGGGACCGATTACCGCAGTGCAGCCGGAAAGCCTGACAGCATCAGCTATACGGAAAGCGAGCTGATCGAAAGAGGACGGCGTGCAATGCGCGGTCTTGAAGAGGGAACGCTCTCCGGAATGAAGATACTCATGCCGGAAGGGACTTCTCTTAAACAGAGTGCAGGTGCTATGATCCAGCAGTGGCAGCGGAATTACGGGATATACTGCATGATCTCCGAACTGCCGTATGACAGTTATATCCAGTCGCTTCTGTCAGGGGATTTTGATGTCGCAATGATACGGCTTTCAGGCGGCGGAAACGGGGCTGTGGATTATCTGAATGTCTTTTCATCGGCATCATCACGCAATTACGGAAAAGTAAATAACAAGAAACTGGAGGATATCCTTCAGAGTGTGAGGACAGCGGATAATGCACAAAAAGCGGCTGTTTACTGTCTCGAAGCCGAACAGCTGATACTTGACAATTTCTACTTTGTGCCGGTTTGCTTTGAGAAAGAATATCTGTTCCTCGCAGGCGGAGTAAGCGGAATAGGCTACGACCCGTTCTCGGGGTCATATCTGTACAGAAACGCACTGAAAAAATGAGGTGACACAATGAGATCAGATGACACAGATAATCATAAAAAAGATATCTTTTTTGTTGTCATTACTGTCATATATCTCGCTGTGTGTGCGGGGATATACATATTCACCGATCTTTCGGCGAAAGCATCTTACGTAAAGCCTGTCCCGATAGTATCATCAGAGAATGAAGAAGCGATACCTGAAAATGAGAAAATAAACATAAACACAGCCGGTATTGACGAACTTATGAAAGTAAAAGGGATCGGTGAAATTACTGCTTCGCTGATCGTTGATTACAGGACTGAACACGGAGAATTTTATTCCATTGATGAACTCCTCAGGATCCGCGGTATCGGCAGCAAGACACTGGAGAAGATAAGACCTTACATAAAGCTGAACGACTGAGAGCTTTATGCTGAACTAATTTATGGGAACCTCTAAAATAAGGCATACAGCAGTTTATCTGCTATATGCCTTTTATACTACTTATGAAAAATCCGATCAGCAGAGAGATCTCATGCAGAAGCAACTTTTCTCACAATAGAGATCGGAGTCTGCTGAGAACACTGGTCATGCGGATTGTCACGGAATACCTGTTCTCCGAAAGCTGTGGGAAGATCTTTTCTGCTCTTGCCAAGAACGGTCGCCGCAATATCGTTTGCATCAATGATTATTACATCACAGCCGCAGTGCTTTGCAAGCTCTGCAGCAACCTGGTCGGGCTTGTCCGGAGCCATTTTTGCATAGTGATTATAGGGCGGAAGAGTATAGTCGCAGGGACCGTCGATCGCACGGGCTTTCATTCCGCATATATTGTAGAAAACGCCTTTTTTACCGAAAATCTTGCCTATCGCCGCACAGAATGCAGCCCACAGCACTTTCGGTCTGCCGACTTCTCTGATGCAGAGCTCCATTGTCTGAGGCATTCCAAGCCCTATTCCGTAATTAGTTTTTACTACGAAATGGCTGAGAAACTTTGCAAGCCGCGATACCTTTATCTCATCTATCGGGAATGCTCTTCCCTGAGTAATAGCGATTATCTTCTCTGAAATTATGACCGTATCTCCCTTTTCAAGATAAGGGCATACGTACTTATCAAGAACATCGGTCATAACGTCCTCTTTCATTATTACGTGCGTCTTTATAGGATAGCGTGCGTAAGTTCCGAAATCGGTGTCGATCGTAAGGCTTTTACCCTCATTTGGCTCAAATGGCATTTCCATTTCTGTGTCAGTCCTTTTTTTGTTATTTCTTTTATGATGCAATAAAAAGTCATACTTATATCAAATTACCGTATATTATACCACAAATATTGCAATTAGTCAACCACTATATTTCAAACATGGGATTTTATTTGTAGTGTTACAATAGATGTGAGACCAAAAGTCAAAAAAACAATAGAAAAAGTGATCGAAATCTGTTAAAATAGAGTT
>CAMOKN010000158.1 GCA_946617595.1 uncultured Clostridia bacterium | reverse complement strand
TTGTTTCTTCGATTACTGTAGTATCAGCAACTGTAGTTTCCTCGGGAGTGGTTTCTTCGATCACTGTAGTGTCAGCAACTGTAGTTTCCTCGGGAGGTGTTTCTTCAATCACTGTAGTATCAGCAACTGTTGTTTCCTCGGGAGTTGTTTCTTCGATTACTGTAGTGTCAGCAACTGTTGTTTCCTCGGGAGTTGTATCTTCAATTACTGTAGTGTCAGCAACTGTAGTTGCCTCGGGAGTTGTATCTTCGGGTGCGGAATATACTTCCGGAGTTGTAGTCTCTTCAACAGTTGTTGTTTCCTCAGCCGTGGTTGTCTCCTCGGCATCGGTTTCATCATTTTCTATTGTTGTGCTTTCGGGAGAAGTTGTAACAAGAAACTCGATAGTAGTTTCCTCAGGAACCGTTATTTCCTCATATACTGTAGTTTCAGCAGGATCTGTAGTTTCCTCAGGTGTTTCTTCTTCATCGGCAGCAGTTGTAGTTTCTTCTGTAGTCTCCTCGTTTTCGGGATCTGTTGTTGTTTCCTCGGGAGTTTCCTCGTCATCAACTACAGTTGTTTCCTCTGTCTCTTCTGTATCGTCCTCGTCCTCGTCCTCGTCTTCGTCTTCGTCTTCGTCTTCGTCTTCGTCGTCAGTATCTTCCTCGTCTTCGGAATCCTCTTCTTCCTCTTCCTCAGTCTCTTCTTCCTCTTCGGATTCTTCCTCATATTCATCAAGAATATCATCTATATCGTCCTCGAATCTCGAAGAACCGAATTCGATATCACCTGTGAAGGAATTAGCGATCAGCTGACCTTCAAAGTGATTGGTCGAGAAAGACCAGCGTGTTGAAACGACATCAGAATCAGGAGCAAGAACAGTTCCGCAGCCTGCGCCGATAACAACATTGTTGCCGCCGGGGATATTAAAGAGTACCTTAGAGTTTCCGTACTTATTGCCGGAAGTGAGCTGACCGGTAGTGCTGTATGACACGCCCCACGAGAAAGCAAGATCAACCATTCCGCTTCCTGTAATATTGACGATCACGGCAGAACCGTTTGGAACATCAAAGAAAAGCGAATGCTGTTCACTTGACATATCTCCGGCATAATTTCCGGTCTTGAGGGCATTGAGCTGATCTACAGTGATGTTGAACACATTGATATCGGGGTTTACGCCTTTGAATACGATAGAGCCCCACTGATTCTGTATGTAGCTTCCGTCCTCGTTCTCTGCAAGCGGATCGTCCTTATCATAGGTGATGCCTTTAAGACCTGCAAGTCTTTCGCTCGCGGATCTTAACTGCGAGAATGCGGAATCAAAATCGATAGTGCAGTTTGCACCGGAATTTACAATAGCATTGGTGATGTGTCCGGTGATCGTACCTGCGACTTCAGCTCTGTCGCAAACCGTATCGCCCCAATAACCAATGTCAAAATTACCGCCTACAGCGATCGTTCCGTGACCGTCACCGATATCCACGCTTGAGCCTGAGCCGTCAATGCTCTGTGTGTAGTCTCCTCTGAGGAATACACTGAATTCATCTGCTACACCGAGAATACCGCGATTACTTGTGCCGAGATCGTTCTCATCTGTCATTTTGTCATCGGTTCCGCCGTCATAAGCGGACGCAGACAGGTTTCCTATAGTGCTTCCTGAAACAGCAGCCGAGAACACGAGAGCCGCCATAGCTTTGCTGAGTATTTTTCTGCTCTTGATATCCATCGTTACCACTCCTTTGTTAACTTATTTCCAAACCGGTTTATCACCTGAGAACATTTTAACAAATGCGCTCAGGCATTTTCGTAAGTATAGCTTTTCCGAAAACTTTCCCCGTTTCTTTACTTATAATATATTACATTCGGGGTCAAAAGTCAAGTGTTTTCCGATACCGTTTTTGCTCGCTTATTACTGTTTTTGCTCGTATCTGAGTTGTAACTCAGCAGAAACTAGTCTTCGTCAAACATAACAAAAATTACATTTGAAATTTGTGCGAAACATAACAAATGCGCTAATGTCAATCCTATTGAAATGCTGTGAATAACACGGGTTCAAGGCGTTTCTGATTACCGCAAAATCCCTTTAATGCGGTATCATATTGCTGTGGCGGCGCAATTCTGACAATATCTTCCTTGCAAAAAATACCCCTGCCTTGAAGGGCAGGGGCTGATGATATCATAACTGTGTTCTCTTTGCCATAAGCTCAGGATTATAGGCATACTCAATGGCGGTATCGGCGGTAATGATACCCTTTCTGAACATATTCACAATGCAGTTGTCCATAGTCTCCATGCCCTGTGATGACTGTATTACCGCGTCGATCTGGTGAGTCTTTTCCTCACGTATCATTGTCCGTATCGCGCTGTTCATCGTCATTATCTCAAATGCGGGAACGAGCTTTCCGTCAACAGACGGCAGCAGCTGCTGTGAAATGACCGCTTTGAGCACCATTGAAAGCTGTATTCTTATCTGATGCTGCTGGCTGGTCGGGAATACGTCGATTATCCTGTCTATCGTGTTCGCCGCGCCGAGCGTGTGCAGCGTCGAAAATACGAGCTGACCCGTCTCGGCGGCCGTCATAGCGACGTTTATAGTCTCATAGTCTCTCATCTCGCCGAGCAGTATAACGTCCGGAGACTGTCTCAGCACTGCTCTGAGCGCATCAAGATAGCTTACGGTATCAATGTTTATCTCGCGCTGGCTGATGATGCATTTTTTGTGCCTGTGCAGAAATTCTATCGGATCCTCGATAGTTATTATATGTCCGCTCCTGGTGGAGTTGATATAGTCTATCAGGCACGCAAGAGTAGTGGATTTACCGTTTCCTGCCGCACCCGTTATAAGCACGATGCCGTTTTTGCTGTCCGCGAGATCCATTACCTGCTTCGGGATACCGAGATCTTCGGCTTTGGGAAGATCGAACGGAACGAAACGCAGTACCGCCGAGAAAGAGCCTCTCTGCCTGTAGATGTTGGCTCTGAATCTTCCGACTCCCGCAACAGCGAACGAGAAGTCAAGCTCCTTTTTCAGATCGTTTGTCTCCGAAACATCAAGTCCCGCAACTTCAAATATCTGAAGCACCAGATCCCGGGTCATATCCGGCTTCAGTATCACTTCTCCCTTCTGGATAAGCTTTCCGGAAACCTTGTAGCTTATCACGGCGCCGGTGATGAGAAATACGTCTGACGCGCTGAGTGAAGCGGCTTCTTTGAGTATGTCGAGTATTTTCATATCTTCATTGTCCTTTCGGCAAAATAATATATTTTTGCAATATCAGAAAGTTCCGTCCCATACGTTTATATGAGCATCAGTTGATGCGCCTTGCGCGGAGGTATGCCATTTTGTGATCTCATAGCGCTTGTTTTCGTGCATCTCAGGGTCGGAATATACCTTAGCTTCGCATATCAGCGTCAGCTTATCGGTTATGGATTCGCTCCAGCTCACTTTATATCCGTCGGGAGCGGGAGAAACAATTACTCCTTCTATCATTCCGGCAGTGTCCGCAAATGTGGAAAACAGTCCGGATTCCGCCGCGTCAGCTGCTGCCGAATCTATCTGCATCAGCGTTCTGTTTGCTTTGCATTCGGCATCGTAGAATCCGTTCATATTTGTCCGGCTCTTATCTATGATATCCGAATTTGAGCTTGCGGCTGAGAACGACAGCAATGCGAGCGTCGTAAGACATATCATCACGAACAGCATAATGATCGAGACATATCCTGTTCCGAGGCTTCCGAGCTTCAGTGAGTTTTTCCGGGAGGCTTCTCTATAGCTTTTCATTCTGCACCTCCGAAAAATCAGGTATGTATGCCGAGCAGGTATGAGAATATATCTCGTCCGGTTCGTCGATCATCAGGAAAAGCTGCACAGAAAGCTCAGAATATGTCCCGTGAGCGGTCTTTTCCGTGTTTTCCTCCATAAATATGCTTATACGCCCGAACTGCTCTCTCGCGTCCTCGGTATAAAGGGGTCTGAGCTCCTCGTCAAGACAGATCATGCATCTGTCGTCCGATTCCATAAAATAGCTTGCGCCGCTGAAATATTCGTCTGTCGTTTTCTTCATATCGCCGTTTGTTGCATATATCTCCGACAGCGACTGAACGCACATCACCGCACGCTCGCTCAGCGAGCTTTTCAGTGCGGTCTTGTCCGCAGCGGCGAAAAGTCCCAGCACAACAGTACCGGAAAGGCTGAAAAACAGCAATACTATTATAAGCTCGATGAAAAACAGATTCATCGGACGTACTTTTGTGATCCTGTTCAATCCTCTCAGAACTATCACCCCTTGCTTCTGCAGGATACTTTTATCTCACTCTTTCCGGACGATATCGTCATAGAATACAGACCCTCGCCTTCGTCCGTTATGTACAGCGACGTACCGGGAAAAATAACGTCGCCCTTGCTGTAATCCACAGTATCTTCTGCTCTCATGACTCTTTCGGTGACACCCTCGCTGCCGGTGGAGATAACGCACACGGTATCTCCGCTGTAAACCGAGACTGCTCTTCCGTCAAGACCTATGACTGCGCTGTCACCGCTCCTGATCTTGTTGGTTACATATCTTGCGGCTGCCGAAGAACCGAAGGTGTCATCAAAGCTGGCGGATATGCGCGCATAGGTGCTTGCTCCCGCAGCTATCATTATAAGCGAACACGCCGCAAACAGCAGGAACAGTATCATACTTCCCACTGAGCTTACCGAATCCGCAAGTTTTTTTCCTAAAAGACTCCGCATATTTCCTCCCGGGCGGCATTATTTGTCTTCTTCCTGCCCATGCACATATACAGCGACCGTCGGGCGTATATCGGCCGACACATATCTGTAATGCACAAGGTACTTGTTCTCGTCATAGCTTACACCGTAGTTATCCTTCAGATAGCCGAGGTCCTCCGGATAACACCCTTCGACCGAATAGCACAGTACGGCACCGTTCACGACAGACTGTTTCACATTGCGCAGTCTTTCTTCGTCAGCCGATCTCTCGGTATTTGAAAGACCCGACACAAACCATATTATTATTGCTGCGAACAGCAATACCGCAAAAGCGCTGAGAAATATCTTTATCTTGTAAATGGTCCTGTTTTTCATCTCTTATCCGTACCTGTAAAGGTGCGCCTCCACTTATCCGAGAACGGACATTATATCCATCATCGGCAGCATGACCGTCAGCAGTATCGCACCGATCATAACAGCCATTACCGCGATAAGTACAGGCTCTATGAACGAGACGAGATTTTCACTTGTAGCGTTTGCTTCATCTGTGCATTTGTCGCTGATCTTCTTCCATGCGTCATCGAACGCGCCGGATTTATATGCCATTTTCAGAGAACGGGAATATATAGGAGGGAGGAGCTTTGCGTCGTTCAGCGCATCTGCAAAGGGTTCACCCTCTATTACCTGATTGCGGCATTTCTCCATTCGGCTGAGCATACTTTTGTCGGTGATAAGGAGCATAGCGTTTTCAAGTGCCTCCGAAGCCTCGATACCGCTTGATACCATCATGCTCATTGCGCTTGCGAATTTAGCCTGTGAAAAATATGATGCTGCCTTTCTGGTGAGTATGAATTTTGCGGCAAATGCCGAAAGTCCGTTGCGTACTTTCGGGATCCTTGACAGCAGCGCGATCACAGCGGAGACTGCAAGCACGGACACAAGGACAATAAGTATCACGGTGCCGGTCGAATAAGCATAATCCACGCTTGCCTTTACCACGGTACCGATGCTGCTGTCGAACTGACCGAATATCTCTGAGAACATAGGTATCACCTGAACTATCAGAACTATCATTACCGCAGTCATCATAGCGATAAGAATGAACGGGTGCAGGATCGCGCTGCGCATATTCCTGAGCCTGTCCGCAAGATCCTCATAATATGATGCAAGACCTTTCAGAACATCGTCAAGCCGTCCCGAAAGAGTACCTATCCTGACCATATTTACGGCGTACTGCGGAAACGCGCCGCTGCTCTCCATTGCCTCAAAAAGTGTTTTTCCGTCGTTTATCTGGCTCTGCAGAGCTTTTGCCACGTTAGTGACTGTGTTGTCACCGGCGCTCTGCGCTATCATTTCTGCGCCCTCGGACAGCGGGATACCCGCATTGATTATGAGCGAGAGCTGTTCGCATATATAAGCCGTTTCGTCGTGAGAAAGCTTTTTTATCCTTGCCATACAGGTTCTCCTTGATGTTAATATACATATACATTTGAATAGTTGCTGGATTTTGAGATATAGTCCGCAAAGCTGTTCTTGTCGGCAGCGCTTGCGTAGAATGTGGCGTCTATGCGTCTGAACCCTGTGCCGTCAAGCATGATCTCAACGGTTATCCAGCCTGTTTCGGGGGTATAGACTTCGTTCCACGCGTGATAGATATTTGGGTAGGCATATCCCGTGATCAGGCGGGTGGGGACTCCCTGTGACCGCAGCATTGCCGCAGTCAGGGACGCATAGTCGAAGCATATCCCTTTTTTGGCTGCAAGCACGCTGTCCGGATCCGGTATATATCCGCTTGTCACTGTTGCAGCCTTTTGTCTGTCGTAACTGATGTTGTCGGTCACGTATCTGAACACAGCCGCAATCTTGTCGAGCGTAGAGCTGCACCCTGCGCAAACCTGTGATGCCGTTGCGACACATTTTGAGCTGCTGTTGAAATTGACAAAGTAATTGGTGTAGGTGAACATATTCACCTCATCTGAGATCTTCACGGAAAAGTTTTCTTTGATCGAATTGACGAATTTTCCGCTGTCGAGCATCTCGTATATCTCGACTGTATATGTACCGCTGCCCTGTGACAGTGTGACATACTGTATCCCTCTGTTCGGATAAATGTCGTAGTCGAAAGTGCTGTCACCGAGGATCATACGCATTTTCAGACGTGTAGTTCCGGTATAATTCACCGACACATACCCGCTTGAACTGTTTGAATAGTCAAAAACTATATTGTCGGCAGTAAATGTGCTTGTGCCGGGCGAAGAAACGGGATTTATCACCGGCGGCGAGGGAGCTGCCGGCTGAGTTGTGGCTGCGGCGGTAGTTGTAGTGGTAACTGTTGTGGTGGTAACTGTTGTGGTGGTAACAGTTGTGGCTGCTTCAGTGGCAGTCGTGGTTGCTTCGGTAGTGGCAGCGGACGTTGTTGTTCCGGTATCGGCGGAAGTCTCCGGAGGAGCTGTTATGCTTTCTGATGCGGAGGACTCTTCGGCAGATGTACCCGGAGCTGCGGTATCATCGGTTTCTTCCGGCGCTGCGGAGGAAGTGTCTTCTGTATTGCGGTCTTCCGGCATGGTGTCCTTCGGGACAGCCTTTGTTTCTGTGGTATCGGATACTTCTTCGGTAATATCTTCCTTGCTTTCCTCTGTTGGAACGGCGGAAGTCAGGCTTGCCGGAGCAGCGGAGGACGTTGAAGATGCTGACGCCGGGGCAGGGGAATTGCCGCCGGAACATGAAGAAGCTGTCAGTACGGCGGCAGTAAGTATAAGTACGGTAATTCTTTTCGGTAACAGTCTCATAAGGCGGCACCTCCTTCGTAGCAGATACGCCGCTGAACCGATAGTGTCGGGATAATGTCACTTGGGACAGTCCCAACCAGATGCTTTCGTTGAGTCACATCACATAACTGCATCAACGAAGCATAGGAAAAGCACACAGCTATTCTTTAATAAGTATATAGGCAATATTTAAGGCAATACCGCACAAATAGACGTACAGCGCTTGCTTGCAGAATATTCCGTCATTTTGCATAAAAAATCCTTGTCTAGCGAAAGATAGACTGAATCATATATATACAAACTGACGAAATCTCTGACGGCGCAATCACCGCACGCTCTTTGTGCGGTATAGCCTTAAAAATATACTGCAAAGACGTC
>CAMOKN010000157.1 GCA_946617595.1 uncultured Clostridia bacterium | reverse complement strand
CCTTGTATTCGACGCGGCTATCTCATTTTCTCTGTTCAAAGCGGTTTTTAGAGGTACCCTATAGAGAGCTCTTTATGAAAGGAATTTCAGAAATGACAGACAATGAAATAATAGCTCTGTATTGGGCAAGAGATGAACGCGCAATAACAGAGACTGATCTGAAATACGGAAGATTCTGCCGCTCTGTGGCTGATAATGTGCTTACGGTAAAAGAAGATGCCGAAGAATGTGTGAATGATACCTACGCTAAGGTGTGGAATGTCATTCCTCCGCAGAAGCCATTACAGTTCCGCGCATGGCTCGGAAGGATAGTCCGGAATATTGCACTCAACCTCTGGAACAAAAACCATGCCGCAAAACGATACAAAGGCATGGAAGTGCTTCTCAGCGAGCTTGAAGAATGTGTTCCGTCGGCTCAGACTGTTGAGGACGAGATAGATGATGCCGAACTCGGCAGAGCAATAAGCAGCTGGCTGCGAACGCTTCCGGAAGAGGACAGAACATATTTTGTGCTGAGATACTGGAACGGTGAAGCTCTGAAGGATATTGCACATCGGTTCGGATCGTCTCCGGAAAAGCTTGCTCAGAAAATGCACAGACTCAGAAAAAATCTTAAAGATGCACTGGAAAAGGAGGGTATAAACGTATGAGCAAAAGCGAGAAAATGTTCAGCGGTATATCTGAAATTGACGCCGATATAATCGAAGAAGTTCAGGAAAAAATCACCAATAAAACCAAAAAGCCGAAATGGGTCATTCCGGTAATTGCGTCAGCTGCGGCTGTATGTGTCTGCGGCGCAGCTGTGGGATCATTTGTGTATAACTCAAACAAAACGCCGCAGGTGTCGGAAAGTCAGCAGAATACCGCAGCAGCGGCTCCGGTCACAGAGTCTGTGGATCCGGCTCCCTCAACAAAGCTTCTTGCAAGACCTGTTTATCCGGCACTGCCTGAGTATGTCGAAGAAACGAAAAGCAGCGATCCCACCGAACAGAAGAAGCATCGTGAACTGTACGAAGAGCATTGGACTGCAATAAAACAGCTGCGTGACCAGCCGGAAGGCTATGCCGACGGAACCGAAAAGTTCTTCACCGGGAGCATTTCGTCAATTCTTTCCGGAAGCGGAAGCAAAAATATGGTTTATTCCCCGCTCAGCCTTTTTATGGCATTGGGAATGTCCGCCGAGGTGTCTGACGGAAACACAAGACAGCAGATACTTGATCTTCTCGGACAGGACAGCATTGATGATCTGCGTTCGCACGCAAAGTCGATATGGCAGTCGTGCTATATTGATGACGGAATGGCGACCTGTATTCTTGCAGCTTCAATGTGGCTCAGTGATTACACGGATTATAACAGCGCAGCAATGGATTCACTTGCGGAAAACTATTATTCCTCCGCATACAGCGGCATACCCGGGACCGAAGAATATGACAGGCTTTTTCAGGGCTGGCTCAGCGAACAGACTGACGGACTGCTCGACAATTATATTTCGCAGTATAAGCTGTCTGAAGGAATGATCGCTACCATAGCTTCGACTGTAAACTACGCCGGAAAATGGTTAAATAAGTTTGATACAGCCAGAACAGAAGAAGCGGTATTCCACTCACCTGACGGAGATATAAAGTGTGATTTTCTGAATGGCAGTCTTTACTATCAGACGCCTTATTTCTGGGGAGAAAAATTTGCGGCAACATCTCTTTATCTCGAAAACAACGGAGCCATGCGTCTTATACTCCCCGATGAGGGAATAACTCCCGAGGAGCTGCTTTCAGATGAAGAAACACTGGGATTCATGATACATCGTGAGTATTATGACAAAGAAAACGGGATATATGTGCAATATCCGAACAGAAAGCTTGTTGAAGGTAAACTTTCTGTTCCGAAATTTGATGTATCATCTGATATCGGAGTAAAGGACGAGCTGATAAAGCTTGGAATAACCGATATGTTCAGCTCTGAAACAGCAGATTTTTCAAATCTTACCGCTGACGGAGAAACCGGGATATATATAAATGAGATAAAGCACGCCGCAAGAGTGACTATAGACGAAGAAGGCTGCCGTGCATCTGCCCTGACGGTCGCAACATATTACGGTGCCGCAATGCCGGAAGATACAGCCGATCTTATCTTTGACAGACCGTTTATCTTTGAGATCGTAAGCAGTTCAGGACTTCCGCTTTTTGTGGGAATAGTGAATGATCCTCTCAACTGAAATCACCCCGTCCCCGCTACTTTTCAGTATGAAAAGTAGCAAAAGCAAATCCCGCTCCGCGGAACTTGAAAAGATTCTTCGCACAAAGAAAGCACAGAGATTATCAATTTCTCTGTGCTTTTTCTTTTCCTCTTCCTTCCCCAGTCTCAAGCGAAGCGGCTTCTCTGAATAACTCCACCGCCGACAACGATGTCTCCGTCGTAGAAAACGACTCTCTGTCCCGGCGTGATCGCACGCTGAGGGGAATCAAATTCAACAAGGACTTTTCCGTCATTGCCGGGATATACGGTACACGGCTGCTCGGTCATGCGGTAGCGCGTCTTTGCCTTGCATCTGAAAGGACTTTCCGGTTTTTCAAATGCTATCCAGTTCATATCATCGGCGGTAAGACTGCGGCTGAGCAGCTCTTCGGCTGTCCCGACAATAAGCGTGTTGTCGGTCATGTTCTTGCCCGTAACGTACATCGGAACTCCGAATGCAATTCCAAGCCCCTTTCTCTGCCCTATCGTGTAGTTTATCAGCCCATCGTGTCTTCCCCATACTTTGCCGGAACTGTCGATAACATCACCGCCCGGATATTTTTTTCCGGTAGCTGTGCGAATAAACCCGGCATAATCACCGTCGGGAACAAAACATATATCCTGACTGTCGGACTTGTGAGCATTCACAAGCCCGTTTTTTTCGGCAAATTCACGTACCTCCTGCTTTTTCATAGCACCGAGCGGAAATAATATGTGAGACAGCTGTTCCTGAGTAAGATCATACAGTACGTAGGACTGATCCTTGTCGTTTGCACCTTCGTCGGAAATCGCCTTTTTAAGAAGCCAGCGGTCACGTTCTTCATCAAATCCGACCCTTGCGTAATGCCCTGTGGAGATATAATCACAGCCGAGCTGCACAGCGCGTTTCAGCAGAGCTTCAAATTTTATGTATCTGTTGCAGTCTATACACGGATTCGGAGTCATTCCCTGTTCATAGCTCAGTATAAAGCGGTCTATGACCTTCTCGCGGAAAATATCCTTCATATTATAGACATAATGCATTATATCGAAGCGTGAAGCGACCTGTCTTGCATCATCTATATCGCGCAGTGAACAGCAGGTCTTCTGTCCGCTGCATTCAAATTCACCGTCGTGGAGCTTCAGAGTGACTCCGATGACATCATATTTTTCTTTAAGCATCACAAGTGCGGCAGAACTGTCAACGCCGCCGCTCATAGCGACCATTACTTTTTTCATTCGTCACCGCTCCTGTCTTTTTCTTCCTTTTCCTTCATTTTGCGGTCGAGCACCTGCCTGAATGATGCCTGCCGCGGCGGTTCTGAAGGCTTCTGCTCGTCTTCCCCGCTCTTTTTCTTATGTCTGTAGTTCATAAATTCAAGGACTCCGTACATCAACGCAAGAGCTGCAAGCGCAAGAAGCGCCGATACTATCACGCTTCCGAAGCCCTCCGAAGCCGGTCTGTCCGATACCGCAAGCAAAATATATCTCATAATATCTCCGTTCAGCGAAAGATCACAGTTGATCTGTTTTCTTTATTTTACTATTTTATTGATAAAATGTCAATTAAAAGTTGATTTTTTTCTGATATTGTGTTATAATATTAAGGCTGTACCGCACAAAGAGCGTGCGGTGATTGCGAAGTCAGTCATATTTAAATGCAGCTTATTTCGCGGCATCATGCCGCGCTTTGGCTGCATTGATGCAAGCAAGCGCTGTGTGTCTATTTGTGCGGTATTGCCTTTATTATGCGTAAAATTCACCGGAGGAGAGCATCTATGAATATCACTGTCATATCTGACACGCACGGTGATTTTGATACATTATATGAGATAGTCCGCAGAAACGAGGACTGCGACCTGTTTATACATCTCGGCGACGGCGAGAATGAATACTATGATGTTCAGTCTTCCTTTTACACAAAATCATTCATATTCATAAAAGGAAACAACGACTGGGGAAACTATCCTCAGAACCTTGTTACCACTCTCGGCGGCAAAAACTTCTATCTGTGCCACGGACACAGGTTCGAGCGTTCGCACCTTAAAGAGTACCTCTCCTCGACCGCAATTGCGAACGGCTGTGAGATCGCTCTTTTCGGGCATACTCACGTTCCGCTGAATGAAGAAGTGAACGGTGTGCTGCTTTTCAACCCGGGGAGCGCATCACTTCCGAGGGGCGGAAATCCGCCTACATACGGGATCATAGAGATCACTGATACCGGCGAAGTAAACGCCGATCATATAGTAATCGACTTTTAGACCATATTTCAGAAAGGAATTTACCATTGGATAATCTTTACAACAGAAAAAAGATCGCAGATGAGGTATATTTCACTTCCGTCACCGATGAAAAATTCAAAATAAACCGCATCAGCGTCATATTTATAACTGATCTTTCGGATAAGGCATCTGAAAATGCGGTACTGCCGAGACTGCTCTCAAAATGTAACGAAGAGCTGAATACAATGACAAAGCTGAATAAGCGGCTTGCTGAACTTTATTCCGCAAATATCAGCTGGTCAGTCCGCGCGGACGGAGATTATCAGCTCTGCGAACTGTGTGCGGTCATGCTGAACAACAGATATGCACTGAACAAAGAGGATATTCTCAAAGAGACGCTTGATATACTGCTCGACTGTATATTCAAGCCGTATCTTGAAGACGGTAAGTTTTCTGAGCAGAGCCTTGAACTTGAAAAACAGAATCAGATAGATGATAATGATGCTGAGATAAACGACAAAACAAGCTACTCATATCTCAAAGCATACGAACAGGCTTTCAGGGGCGAACCTGCCGAGATACGCTGGGGCGGTACAAACGATCAGGTCGAAGCTATCACATCCGATAGCATCATGCAGGCGTACAAGCGTATGATAAGCAGTATGAGAGCTGAAATAATATGTGTCGGCGAAAGCAGCTTTGACGGAGTTGACAAAATATTTGAAGAAGCTTTCTCAAAAATCGAGAGAAAGCCCGAAAAACTTATCGAAACAGCAGTAAGCGCTCTTAAAAGCGAGCCTGTCAGATTCTCGGAAACGCTGGATATAGAACAAAGCAAGCTTGTGATGATCTTCAAGACACCTCTGCGCAGGAAATATCCGCTTATGGTAATGCAGCATCTTTACGGCGGAACAGAATCCTCAAAGCTTTTCAGTGTTGTAAGAGAACAGATGTCACTGTGCTATTACTGCTTCTCACGGCTTGGATATGCAAAGGGATTTGTTACAACCGAATGCGGCGTTGACCGGAAAAACCTTGAAAGATCAGAGGCTGAATGTCTGAACCAGCTGTCTGAAATAGCCAAAGGCAATTTCACCGATGATGAGATCAGAAAAGTTAAGCTGTATATCATCAATCTTATGCGTTCAGGTCTTGACACTGTGAACGGAGTTGCTTCAAAGTGCCTGTCCGGAATACTCTATCCCGAAAACGCAATTACGATCGAAGAAATGATAAAACAGGTCGAAGCAGTAACACGCGAAGAAATAATTGAGGCAGCCCTCTCGCTGAAACTCGATACTGTATTCATACTGGATTCTGACAAGGAGGAGACTGCGGAATGAAAAAAGATATACTGCTCAGCAGCCGACTCGGTGAAAGCTGCATCAGAATAGATCATGACAGCGGTCTGAGAATATGTCTGTACCCGATGAAGGGATTCAGTTCGGCATTCGCTATTTTCGGTACAAGATACGGCTCTGTGGATACTACATTCAAGACCAATGAAGATGCCGACTATGTAACAGTTCCCGAAGGGATCGCGCATTATCTGGAGCACAAGCTTTTTGAAGGTGAAGAATGCAGCGCCTTTGAAAATTTTTCAAAAACCGGTGCATATTCAAACGCATTCACGTCATTTGATACTACCGCTTATCACTTTACCTGTTCGGATCATTTCGGTGAAAATCTGAGGACTCTCCTTGATTTCGTGCAGAACCCTTATTTCACAGAGGAAAATATCAAAAAGGAACAAGGCATAATCGCACAGGAAATAAAGATCTACCTCGATGACCCGGGCTGGAGAGTGTTCTTCAACGGTCTTTGCTCGGTGTATTACAATAATCCCGTAAGGATAGATATTGCCGGAACAGTTGAAAGCATCGCGATGATAAACAAGGAACTTCTGTACAGATGCTACAACACATTCTATAATCTGAACAATATGACACTTGCGATAGCCGGAAACTTCGACCCGGACGAAGCACTGAAGATATGTGATGAAATTCTCATTCCGTCTAAGGATATCGAGCTGAAAACGATCATTCCCGACGAACCTTATGAGGTGAAGGAAAAGCGGGTATCTCAGAAACTCTACTGTGCGCTGCCGCTGTTCCAGCTTGGGTTCAAAATGCCGAACCTTACCGGAAAAGAGTGCAGCAGACAGTATTTGACCTGGAATATTATGCTGGATTCGGCACTCGGAAGCTTCTCGCCGTTCTACAGCAGATGCTATGAAAGCGGACTGATAAATGATACTTTCTCAGCCGGCGTTTTCAAAGGAAGAGGATTCTTCCTTCCTTTGATAAGCGGAGATTCGAGAGATCCGGATAAAGTCACTGAGGAAATAATAAAGGAACTCTACAGACTTAAAAATGACGGTATCCCGAAAGAAGATTTCGAGACAGTCAAAAAGATGACCTACGGCGACTTCATCGGCTCATTCAACAATGTCGGAACAGTCGCTAAGGGAATGATGAACGCGGATTTCAACGATATGGATATTTTTGAGAACCTTGAGATGACTGCCGATGTCACTTATGACAACATCATGTCAACGCTTGCCTCAATGGATATTGAAAACAACAGTCTCTCGGTGATAGAACCGCTGGACAGAGAATAACAGCAAGTTCTGATATCTGCAAAAGAAAGGAAAAACAGCCAATGGACGAATATTTGATACGGACAGAGTTTCCTAATCTTTTCTCGGGAGACATAGTGTTGAACCGTGTTGCATTCGAGATATTCGGGTTCAAGGTATTCTGGTATGCAATTATAATTGCGGTCGGACTCATACTCGCAGTTGTTTACTGCACCATAAGAGGAAAGAAGTTCGGACTTACAAGCGATGATATATTCGACTGCGCACTCTTCGGAGGACTTTTCGGATTTCTCGGCGCAAGGATATTCTATGTCGTATTCTGGAACCTTAACCCCGAAAACACTTATAAGTACAACTTTATTACTACGTTCACCACTATCCACGACGGCGGTCTTGCCATATACGGCGGTATAATCACAGGAACTATCGCCGGTATCATCACCTGCAAGATACGCAAAACACCGATATTCCCGCTTCTCGATATGGGCGGCTGCGGATTTCTGATAGGACAGTGCATAGGACGCTGGGGAAATTTCGTGAACCAGGAAGCTTACGGTGCGCCCACCGCAGGAAACCTGCCATGGGGAATGACAGGGACCAATATCGAATACAGCAAAGATGTCATCGAATATCAGCTGAGTCACCCGAATGAGAATGTGCTTGTTCACCCGTGCTTTCTGTATGAAAGCCTATGGTGTCTGCTCGGACTTATCGTGCTGCATTTCGTGATATCCAGATTTCAGACCTTCGACGGCGAACAGTTCGTATGGTACGTCATCTGGTACGGCACAGGCAGAGGATTCATAGAAGGTCTGCGCACAGACAGTCTTTATATCGGTGACACGGGAATCAGGGTATCTCAGCTTATCGGATTTGCAACAGCAATATTCTTCTTTATCCTGTGGATCTATTTCAAGATAAGGGTAAAGAAGTCCGATAAATATGTGCGCTGGATAAATTCAGAAGCCTGCGCTGAAAGAATGAACGGTTTCTATAATAGCATAAAGAATGAGAAAGAGACTGAAAAGGCTCTTAAAGCGTTCAGACGCACCGAAAAGGAACAGATAGATGCACCGAGCATATTCGATGATACAAAGGATAACTGAACAGGAGGAACATAAAATGGCAAAGCTTATAGACGGAAAAGCAGTTTCACAGAAGATAAAGGAAGAGGTGCGCGACGAGATAGAGAGCAAGGGACTCGATGTAGGTCTTGCTGTCGTTATCGTCGGGAACGATCCTGCAAGCAGAGTATATGTCAACAACAAGAAAAAAGCCTGCGAGTTCTGCGGGATAAAGTCCTACGAATACGCACTTCCGGAGGAAACGAAAGAGAAAGAACTGCGCGACCTTATAAGAACTCTCAACAACGACCCGAATATAAACGGTATCCTCGTGCAGCTTCCGCTTCCGAAGCATATCAGAGAGTACAAGATAATCAAAACCATATCTCCCAAGAAGGACGTTGACGCTTTCCACGCGGAGAATGTCGGCAGAATAGTTATCGGTAACTACGCATTCCTTCCCTGCACTCCCGCAGGTGTAATGGAACTTATCCACAGCACGGGAACAGACGTTGACGGCAAGGAGTGCGTTGTTATCGGACGCTCAAACATTGTCGGAAAGCCTATGGCAATGCTGCTGCTCCACGAAAACGCAACCGTAACCATCTGCCATTCGCACACAAAAGATCTCGCTGAAGTATGCAGACGTGCGGACATACTTGTAAGCGCGGTCGGAAAGGCAGATTTTGTAACTGCCGATATGGTCAAGGAAGGTGCGGTAGTGATAGATGTAGGAATGAACAGAAACGCCGAGAACAAGCTCTGCGGAGATGTAAAGTTCGATGAAGTCGAACCAAAGGCATCATATATCACACCTGTTCCGGGCGGAGTCGGACCTATGACCATTGCGATGCTTATGAAGAATACGCTGTCCGCCAAATACCTCCAGAGCTGATATAAATGAAAAAAGGCAATACTCCCCTCATAAACGGGATAATCCTTGCGGCTGTCGTAGTTTATCTTTCTTATTATTTCACAGTTCATAATATGTGGAATCCCGCATCTGCTATAGTTGCTCTGATAATCGCACTGCTTTCGGCAGGTCAGATAGTGATCTGGTTCATGTATTTCAAGGAACCGTCAAGATCAAAAAATAAAAAAAATAAGAGATAATCAGTTGACAGAACATTGCATAAAATGGTATAATATAAAGGGCATCAGCCCCTTATTCTGCGGTACCCCACCGCATTAAACAAGGAGGATTATCACCATGGAATTAAAAGGATCAAAGACCGAACAGAACCTCTTGACCGCATTCGCAGGAGAATCGCAGGCACGGAACAAATATACATATTTTGCTTCTGTTGCAAAAAAGGAAGGATATGAGCAGATAGCCGCTATATTTGAGGCAACTGCAAACAACGAAAAAGAACACGCAAAGATGTGGTTCAAGGCATTGGGTGAACTCGGTTCGACCGCAGAAAACCTCGCAAAAGCAGCAGAGGGCGAGAACTATGAGTGGACAGATATGTATGACCGCTTCGCAAAAGAAGCCGAGGAAGAAGGCTTCACAAAGCTTGCAATACAGTTCAGAATGGTCGGCGAGATCGAAAAGCACCACGAAGAAAGATACCGCGCTCTCCTCAATAACATCGAAATGCAGAAGGTATTTGAAAAGAGCGAAGAAACTATGTGGGAATGCCGCAACTGCGGTCACCTCGTTATCGGCAAGAAAGCTCCAGGCGTATGTCCCGTCTGTGGTCACCCCCAGAGCTTCTTCGAGGTAAGAAAAGAAAATTATTGATAAATCACCCACCCCAGACCCCTCCCTCAAGGGAGGGGCTGTTCTTTTTGCGGTGAGCTTTGATCCCCTCAACCCTCATTTCCCGAAAAACTCACCACAAAATCTTATCAAACTATTGAATTGAAAGCTGATATGTGATATAATATATAGTTGAGATAATGCACTTTTATCGTGCAAAAATGAAAGGACAACAGAAAAATGGCAGACATTATGAAAGGTCTTTCGAGAACGCATTACTGCGGTGAAGTCGAAGGCATCGGAAATGAAGTAACGGTCGGCGGTTTTACACAGCGCATAAGGGATAAGGGAAGCCTTATCTTCATAGACCTCAGAGACAGAACAGGTATCGTTCAGCTCGTATTTGACGATACTACCGACAAGGCTGTGTTTGAAAAGGCAAAGAGTGTAAGAAGCGAGTATGTCCTCATGGCTAAGGGAATACTCCGCAAGCGTGAGAGCGTGAACGCCGAGATAAAAACAGGCGATGTTGAAATTCTCGTATCCGATCTCAGAATACTTTCAAAGGCTCAGACACCTCCGTTTGAGATCACTAACGACACAAAAGTAAACGATGAACTGAGACTGAAATACAGATACCTCGATCTTCGCAGAAAGAAGCTCCAGGACAATATCATAATGCGTCATAAGATAGCTAAGATCGCAAGAGATTATTTCTATGACAACGGGTTCCTCGAAATAGAGACTCCTATGATGATAAAGTCAACTCCGGAGGGCGCGAGAGATTATCTTGTTCCGTCCAGAATACATGAAGGAAAGTTCTATGCTCTCCCGCAGTCTCCTCAGATCTACAAGCAGCTTCTTATGATCGCCGGTTTTGACAGATATATCCAGCTTGCAAGATGTTTCAGAGACGAGGATCTCCGTGCTGACAGACAGCCTGAATTCACACAGATCGACCTTGAAATGTCGTTTGTTGACGTTGATGATATTCTGAAGATCGCTGAAGGATTCATCAAAAAGCTGATGAAGGAGACTCTTGATATAGATATCCCCACTCCCCTGCCCCGCCTGAGCTATAACGATGCAATGAACAGATACGGCTCTGACAAACCAGATACACGCTTCGGAATGGAGATCACCGATATCTCGGATATCGTGAAGAGCTGCGGTTTCGGCGTATTCACCTCCGCAATAGAGAATGGCGGCTCTGTAAGAGGTATCGTGGCTAAGGACGGCGCAAAGATACTCACAAGAAAAGAGATAGACAAGCTCACCGAAACAGCAAAGGGAATCGGCGCAAAGGGTCTTGCATATATCCGTTGGGTAGATGACGCTCCGAACTGTTCATTTGCAAAATTCATGACAGATGATGAGATGCAGTCGATACTGAAGGCACTCGGCTGTGAGAAGGGCGATGTTGCACTTATCGTTGCGGATAAGAACAAAGTAACTCTGCCGGTACTCGGCGCACTGCGTCTTACTGTCGGAAAGCAGCTCGGAATTATCCCCGAAGGCTGGAACTATCTGTGGATCACTGAATTTCCGTTCTTTGAATACAATGAAGAGACAGATCACTGGGACGCTATGCATCACCCGTTCACCATGCCGCTTGATGAATGCATACCGCATCTTGAAGAAAACCCCGAGAAGGTGTTCGCAAAGTGCTATGACCTTGTGCTGAACGGTGTTGAGCTGTGCAGCGGTTCTATACGTATAAACGATCCTGAGCTCCAGCAGAAGATGTTTGAATTGCTGGGACTTACGGAAGAAGAAATACAGGCAAAATTCGGATTTCTTGTTGACGCATACAAGTTTGCGGCTCCACCTCACGGCGGAATGGGTATCGGACTTGACAGACTCGCAATGCTTATCTGCGGTGCCGACAGCCTGAGAGATGTTCTCGCATTCCCGAAAATAAAGGACGCAAGCGAACTTATGAGCGACTGCCCTGCTGTTGTTGACGAGAAGCAGCTTGAAGAACTTCATATAAAAACAGTCATGTCCGAAAACTGAAATGTACGAAGCATATAATCCCGTTGAAGACCGCATGGGCTTCTCCACCCGCGGAACTTTCAGGTGTTCGCGCGCAACAGAACAGATATCCGTTATTCTTGCTTTTATTATCACATTAATGATCTTTGCCGCATTTTATTTTATGTGGAAAGAGCAGTTCATGTATATTTACAGCATGAATGAAAGAACAGACCATTCATTGTTTTTTGCGCTTGGATTTTCAGGCATTACTGCTGTTATCATTATCGTTTTTATCGTTGCGGTCAGCTTTCTGCTCGGAGGAGTTGAGTACAGCTATACCGCAAACGAAAATATGTTCAGCTTTGTGTCAAAAAAAGACGGTGTGCGCAAGACGGATATCCACTATAACGATGTGATAGCTGTAAGCTATAAACAGCGTAGGCTTTTCGGGATATTCGACAGAGGATTTACGGTAACGATCATCACTCATACCCTCGGAAATGTTACACTGCTGTATAAACACAACAGGAGCATAAAGGTACATTCACCTGAAAACACACCGTTTCACATAATAGAAGAACGTATGGACATTCAGAATGAGAAGCAGAAATACGGGAGGCTGTAATGAGGACGACTTACACAACATCTTTCAGCCCTGTCGATGACAGATTTGAGTTTTCCAGAAAAGGCTCGTTCAGATGCAGAAATGATCTGGAAGTTCTGTATTCGGTAATTACTGTGCTGGCTGCTATAGCCTTTCTGGTATTAGTATTTTCTATCTATCCGCCGAGTATGTCTCTTGCGTATTATGTATTCGGGATCCTGAGAATATTTGCGCCTCCTGCTTGTGTTCTGGCTTGTATCGCTATCATTCGTGTAATTCTGATGGGATATGAGTATAAGTTCACAGCCAATGAGGAAAAAATGCTGATCGTATGCCCGAAGATAGATCTCAGATGTGATATTTATTATGACAAAGTAAAGAATGTTGCTTACGATGAGTACAGAATGTTCGGAAAAATAAGAGGATATCACGTCACCGTGACCTGCACCGATCAGACATTCAGGTTCGATTTCGTTTTTCCGTCAAAATGCATCAGGCATGAAGACTATACTCCCTTCCGGATACTGGAAGAACGCTCCGGTCTTCTCGAAAAGCCTGAATACATTGCGGGACAGCGTATTGATAATATATGATCGTATGTTTTTAATACGATAAAAGAAAAAAAAAGAAAGGAATAACAAGATGAAACAATTTCTGAAAAAACCGGCTGCTCTGATCCTTACAGCGGCAATGCTGATCTCTGCCGCTTCATGTTCCGGAAACTCCGGTTCAGGCAGTGCATCTTCAACCACCACTACCACAACAGCTTCTTCCGAAAGTGAACCCGCAGCAGACACTACCACAACACCTGCTGAGACTTATGACAGTTCGGGAGTAAACGGCACTCCGCATGACGAAGATACCGATACCGAGAATAATACACCCGATGAGCCTGATGATACTGAGGATCCCTCGGAAGAAAAGTATTATCTTCCGACTGAGGACAACGTTAAGATCTTAGGCAGAACATTCTATGACGAGTCCGAAGGCACGCTCTGGATCGCACATTCGGCAAGCGCAATAGAATTTACATTTACCGGCACTCATGCCTGTGCAGATATCGTCGGCGACGGCGCTGCTTCCGGAGATCCTGACAGCAGAGCAAGATTTGCAGTTTACATAAACGATGAAAGAACACTCGACAAAATGGTTGAAGATGAAAGAATGACCTATGATCTGTTCTATTCCGAAACACCTGAGGAAGTTACCGTAAAGATCATAAAGCTTTCAGAATCGACCAGCTCCACATTCGGCATCGCAGGTATAGGTGTTGTTTCAGAGAACGGCATCTCACCTACTCCCGCAAAAGATCTCAAGATCGAGTTTATCGGTGACTCAATAACCTGCGGTTACGGCGTTGATGACGAGGACAAGAACCATCACTTCTCTACTATGACCGAAGATGCCACAAGAGCGTATGCGTATAAGACAGCTATGAATCTTAATGCCGATTACAGCATAGTTGCTTACAGCGGTCACGGTGTTGTATCGGGCTATACCGACAACGGAAAGATCAACACATCAAACCTTGTTCCTCCGGTATATGAGCAGATCTGCAAGAGCTACGGCTCCACAAACGGTTATTTTGACCCTGCTACGCCGTGGGATTTCAGCAAGTTCGTTCCTGATTACATTGTCATAAATCTCGGAACAAACGATTCTTCCTATATCACAAAGGAAAACATCAATGAATTCATAGATGCGTATGTTGCATTCCTCAAACAGGTAAGAAGCCTTAATCCCGATTCATACATTCTCTGCACTATCGGAACAATGGGAAGCAATCCCGGAGTTAAGAAGGGCATGAATGCCTATATCGAAGAGACAGGCGATACAAAGATCTCTTATCTTGCATTCTCTCAGCAGAGCGAAGGCAGAAACGGTCTTGCTGCTGACTGGCACCCCACCGAGGCAACTCATATCGAATCCGCCGATAAGCTTACTGAAGCGCTCTTAGAAATAATAAACGGAGCGGCTTCGGACAACGCGGCATAATACACGCCAGAATACAGATATTTCCAAACTCCTGCTGTGAACAACAGCGGGAGTTTTTGTTTGTAAAAACGCATTCAGGCAATACAGCATAAACGTGAAGTGACTTTTCAAGTTCCGTTTTAACGGGATTTGCTTTTGCTACTTTTCACATTGAAAAGTAGTGGGTGCAGG
>CAMOKN010000156.1 GCA_946617595.1 uncultured Clostridia bacterium | reverse complement strand
TCCCCCAGCGGGGGAGACACCCTCTGTCTCGCAAGTTCGACACCTCCCCGCTGCCGGGGAGACCACGCAAGGTGAGGAGACTTGACGAAGCAGTTGGTGCAAGCAGTTCTTTTTCTCTCAAATGGATTTTTAGAGGTTCCCTTAATTTAGTTTAAAAATATCTTTACAAATAATATAAAATATGGTATAATATATACATATCATTTTATATGAAATTGTGCGAAATTTGTCAGAAAGGTCTTGGCAATATGCTTTCTATCTACTTTTCGTTTAATAAAACAGAGGTATCTCTGCTTTATTGTGGTATAAAAAATAAGCTGTCAGCTTTAATGTCCGTAACTGCATTATAAAAAAGCAGTCAGGGACATTTTTACATATAAGGCTCCTGGCGGATCGTTTAATCTTCACACAATTCAAAGAACAGACCGCATTATCGGCTTATGCAGCGGTCTGACACAGTCAAAACATGGGCGATACAATAACAGAACGGAGATCTTATGGAAAAATCACAGGTGTTTTTTACAGATTTCAGAACGAAGGTAGGGGTGAGTCAGTGTACTAAGCTTCAGAAGCTTATACGTGCTGCCGGGATCAAAAAAATAGATTTTAAAGGCAAATTCACTGCTATCAAGATGCATTTCGGCGAATTGGGCAACTGCGCATATCTGCGCCCTAACTATGTCCGTGCTGTCGCAGATGTGATCCGCGAACTTGGCGGGATCCCTTTTCTGACAGACTGCAATACACTCTACCCCGGCTGCAGGAGCAATGCGGTAGAACACCTGAGATGCGCGGAGATAAACGGGTTCAACAGTGTTACCACCGGTTGTAATGTCATAATCGCAGACGGACTGAGAGGACTGGACGAGGTTGAAGTGCCGGTGCCGAACGGTGAGTATTGCAAGACTGCACTTATCGGGCGTGCTATTATGGAGGCAGATGTTCTTATCTCGCTGACGCATTTCAAGGGGCATGAGGATGTTGGATTCGGCGGAACACTGAAAAATATCGGTATGGGCTGCGGCAGCCGTCCGGGTAAGATGCATATGCATAACGAGGGGACTCCGGAGGTGGATCCCGACGAGTGCAAGGGCTGTCAGCAGTGCGCAAAAGCCTGCGGCAGCAATGCGATCTCCTATGGAAAGGACCACAAGGCTTACATAGATCCGAATCTTTGCAAAGGCTGCGGACGCTGTATCGGTTCATGCAACTTCGGTGCCATTGACAGCATCTACGATACCGCAAACGCGGTGCTTTGCTGCAAGATAGCTGAATATACCCACGCTATATGCCATGACCGGCCATGCTTCCATATAAGCCTTATAATGGACGTGTCGCCGAACTGTGACTGCCATGATGAAAATGATGCGGCTATACTTCCGAATATCGGAATGCTGGCATCTTTTGATCCTGTGGCACTGGATCAGGCGTGCGCCGATCTGTGTCTTCAGGCGGAGCCTATACGTAACAGCCGGCTCGGAGACAATCTTGCCGATCCGAAACGTAAGCATTATCACGATCACTTCAAGGATAACAACCCGAATATCAGGTGGAAAGAAGCGCTTGAGCACGGCGAGAAGATCGGACTCGGTTCAAGAGAATACGAACTGAAGATCATACATTGACCCGGTAAGTGATATTCAGGGAACCTCTAAAAACCCAATTTGAGAGAAAAAGAGCTGATCCACTCCATGCTGCTTGTATGCGTGAGTCGGTCGCGCTTTTGGCGGCATAGTCACGGCATAATGCCGTGACCGTCTACTGCGTCAAACCTCCTAACCGGGCATCAGCCCGGCTTCGTCGGCTTTCCTTGTATTCGACGCGGCTATCTCATTTTCTCTGTACAAAGCGGTTTTTAGAGGTACCCTAAAGGCAAAGAGGAGAGTAAATGGAAAATCTGGACTTTAAATCAGAAAACCGCCTTATAAGGCATCGGAGCTATCGCTATATTTTTCCGCCAATGGTCGGAATGATATTTGCGCAGATGGCTCCGGTAGTGGACAGTGTTTTTGTTGCAGGAAGCCTGGGCGAGGAGGCTCTTTCGGCAGTCGGTATCGTGGGACCGCTGAATTATATCATGAACATTATATGCGCGCTTTGCGGGATAGGCTGCGGCGTTGTCATATCCCGCTGCTCAGGTACAGGTGAAAAGGCTAAGGCATCGAGAGTATTTACCAGAATGCTTATAATGCTGGTATCATCTGTGGTGGTGCTGAGCGTTCTTGCCATTATCTTCGCTGACCCGCTTCTTCATCTGTTCAGCGCTACTCCGGAAAACTATTCTTATGCATGGGATTATCTTATAATAACACAGGCAGGCAGTATATTTATCGCTTTCAACTTTGTGGGTGACTATGTGCTTGCCAATGACAACAATCAGAATCTGGCCCTTGCCGGTGATATCGTCGGAGCTGTGGTAAACTTAGTGGTTGACTATGTGGGTCTGTACATTTTCCATTGGGGAATATGGATCTCTGCGGTCGGAACGGTGCTGGGGTCGGTATTCTGCTTCCTTATATATCTGCTTCACCTGAGAAAAAAGGACAGACTCTGCCGCATCGTTTCTCCGAAGCGAAAAGAAGGCGATCCTACATTGTGGGAGATCTTAAAGCCCGGTTCGGCAGAAGCTCTGATGTACTTTTTCTTTGCTGTACAGCTGATAATACAGAATTTCGTACTTCGGGAGGACGGCGGAACGAGCGGACTCGGAAATTCGGCTATCATAGAAAACCTGACGCTTGTATTCACTATTGTTATTGCCGGGTGCACCGACGCGACGTTTCCTATGGCGTCGGCGTATGAGGGCGAACAGAACAAGTCCGGTATGCTGATGGTAAAGCGTTCTCTTACAAAAACGGGATTTATCATGCTACTGATACCTGTTGTGCTCCTGTGTATTTTCCCGGAGCTGACCATAATACCTTACAATATTACAAGTCCGGTCATGCTGAGATCTCTTCCGTTTGCGATCCGTCTGATAAACATAGTTCAGCTTTTCACATTCATAGATACTATACTTATTGACTATCTTTCAGCCACCCAGCAGGAGAAAAAAGCAAATCTGGCGTTTGTGATACAGTTTGTGGTACAGATACCGCTGACGCTTATACTCAATATCTGGTCAGAAATGAATTCGCCGTGGTATGCGGCACTTATCGCACAGGTAGCGGTATTCATATACCTTATATTTTTCTGCGGCGATCTGCCGAAGGGGATAAAAAAATTCCACAAGGAAAATCTGCTTGCGCAGAAAGGCGGCAGACTCACGGCATCTCTTGCCGGAGAATTTGAAACGGCTGTCGGCGAAATAGTAAGCAAAGAGCAGTTAGAAACAGTCAGGGAGAAAATGATCGTCCCGCTGGTGGGAGCGCTGTCCGACGATTTCACACCGGATTGCTGCTTCAGTATCCTTAAAAGATCCGATGACCGGATATCGGTAGTTCTTCACTACGATTCAAAGACCGATCTGCTTGAAGATCTTCCTGAGTACGATGATTCGGAAGATGATGAAAAAAAGGAGGAAGTACCGCCCGATACCTGTATCCGTTCAGAATTTCTCGGTATGCGCCGGCTGATGATAATACTGAGCGAGCCTTCCACCCTTGCTCCGGCAGAATAACATAGTTTTTTCAACACCGCACGCTTTTAGACAGGAGTGATCTATATGAAAATATTTTCAGATGAAATTGAACGCATGGCAGAAACAGACAGACTGTTTCCTCTGAGCAGGACGCAGCTCGGCATACTTGCTGAAAGTCTCGGTGCCTCCGGCACTACGGTATATAATATACCGCGTCTGTACAAGCTGGACGACAGGGTCGGACTGGAAGAACTGCGCTCTGCATTGCAGAAGGTATTGCTTGCACATCCGTATATGTTTATGACTCTGAGAAACGAAAATGGTGAGGTCAGGGCTGTCAGAAATCAGCCGGAAGCTGTCGATATAAAAGTGAGATCTGTGGTTCCGGAAATATCTGAACTTGTATATCCGTTTGATCTCACATCGGGTGAGAGACTGTTCCGCATTGAGTTGTTTGATACCGTGAACGGCAAATATCTGTTTGTAGATATGCACCATATCATCAGCGACGGCGGATCGTTCAGGATATTCCTTGATGATCTTGACTCTGCTTACCGCGGAGAAGATGTTCCTGTTGAATCATATACAGGCTATGAAGCGGCACTTGATGAGGAACACGCACTTTCGACAGACAGAAAGTCGAAAGCAAAAGCATGGTATGACAGTATATTCCTTGGCTGCGGCGGTGAGACTCTGCCTGTGAAGGACGGAAAGCCTACCGAAAGCAGGATCGAAAATGCTGAATATATCGGAAAGAACAGTGCGAATAAAATCAGAGAATACTGTGAGGAAAACGGGCTTTCGCTCAACGCTTTCTTCACAGCTGTATTCGGCATGACGCTGCAGTCCTTTACATCTTCGGAGCAGGCGATCTTCTCTACGATCTACAACGGCAGAAGCGATTCGAGAATCGCAAGAAGCATCTCCATGTTTGTAAAGACGCTGCCGGTATGGTTTGCAGCAGATGAAAATGCTACAGTAAGGGAAACGATCCTGAATTGCCAGAATTACCTGCTTTCCGCAATGGCAAACGACATCTACAGCTTTGCGGAGATAAGCAAAGCATACGGCATCGGCGCGGATATCCTTTTTGCATATCAGGG
>CAMOKN010000155.1 GCA_946617595.1 uncultured Clostridia bacterium | reverse complement strand
TTGCTGGCGCAAGTCAAGTGGATTTTGGTTAATATGACGGAAAAAATGCAAGCAAGGCACGTGCAAAGGCGTTAGCCGTGCTTTGTGCGGTATTGCCTTAAAACAATTGTTCGTAAACAACAATTTTCAAAGTGTGTTTGAAGGGCTCAGACTCAGGAGGAACAAAACTATGTCAAAAAAACGGCAAAGAAACTAATCGCAAAAAAGCAGACAAACGAGGAACTGAAAGCAAAGACCGCAGGTATCTCAGATCAAAACGAGCTTGTGAAAATGGCAAACATCGGGTCACGTTTATCAGCAATGTTATCCCCGCTCCGAACGTCAAGAGGAAACAGAGCGAGAAAAACAAGCCCAGTGTTCCGGCTTTCAGGATAAGCATATAATGAGGTAAACAAGTGATGAAAAACAAAAAGCTAATAATGGCTGTGCCATTCGCCTGCTTTATCGGCGTTGTCGCAGTGTGTGTTATCGGAATAATCGCAGGCTCGTTCTTCGACTATACAATAAGCGAGGTTATTGCGGACAAGACGGATATCGGTAAATTTTTTGCGGCCTACGGACTGTATTTTGCCTACTGCCTGTTTCCTGCAGCAGGAATGTGCCTGTTCAAGGGGCTGTCCCAAAAAGGCGGAAATTATAGAATGCTCGCTTGGGCAATGCTCATTGTCGGATATTATCTGGCTGTGTTCTACAGCAACAACTACCTCGGGAAGAATGTCAGAGAGCTGTTCGGATATACTGCCGGGGAGAGCTCACCGCTGATCTCCGTATTGAGCTGGGGCTTTTGGGCAGTACTGTACGTCTGGGTGCCGATAGTATGTTATTATCTGTTCGACGATATTGACCCGGACAAGCTGATAGCTGTCGGAGCCGCTATACTTGTCGCAGGGGTTCTCGCGGACAACGTCCAGACCTGGCTCAAGCAGGTGGGGTCAAGACCGCGCTACAAGTACCTGTTGACCCTCGATGACCCCGCAAGTGAATACCGCGATTGGTGGCAGATGATACCTAACCTGGCGGGAGGCAATGACAGCTACAAGAGCTGGCCAAGCGGTCATATGATGATATCGGCGATGACATTTTCGCTTCCGATGCTCTCAGACGTCTGCAAAAAAAGAAGCATGACTAAAAATGTCGTATGCTTCTCGCTTGCGTGTGTGTATATTGTCATCGGCGGATACAATCGCATTCACATGACAAATCATTTTCTGTCTGATGTATGCTTCGGAGCACTGATAACATATCTGATCTATGCGGTAATATGTTCGGCATTTATGAAAGCGGTAAGAAAAAAAGACTAAACGGAGACAACAACCTTAACAAAACCTTTGCAAAAATCATCGGTATATGCTATAATAGTTATTAGTGACAATGTCAGCTTGAGAACACGGAGCTTGAAAACGCGGCGAGCGGCACCTGCAGCTCCAATACGGGCAGAGAGGTCGGAGCGTCTATCTTTTCCCTCGGTGTAGCGTGCGCCACTATCGCGCTGAACAGCGCAATGGAACAATGGATAGAGGGCAAAAGCCATGTAGGACAGCAAGGCGAAAATGAGGGAAGATTGTGCAACGACAACAGCGAGCCGGATCGCGGAGTCTATATGAAAAAGAAAAAGGACTAAGGCTGAACTTGTTCTGCAAATGATCGAATATTGACCGAAAATGACTTCGGGCAAACTCAAACTGAGTTTGCCCGGAGTCATTGCTGATATTGGGAACGGCAGGTAAAAATGTTAGAGAAGTATATAGGCTATACCGCACAAAGAGCGTGCGGTGATTGCGCCGTCAGTCATATTTATAACGCAGCTTATTTCGCGGCATCGTGCCGCGCTTTGGCTGCATTGATGCAAGCATCAGTGCTTGCACGTCAGATTGTACAGAAATGACGCAGGCTTGCTGGCGCAAGTCAAGGAATTTCTGTGCAAGATGACGGAATATTCTGCAAGCAAGCGCTGTACGTCTATTTGTGCGGTATTGCCTATAGACAAGCAATTGAAAAGACTCGAATATGACGGAAAGCTTCTGTGGAAACCGTTTCCGGACAAAAAACGTCCGATAAGCGGCGACATTCGGGGTCTACTCATGTATAAGCATTTCCAGAGCCGAGTACAGCGCCTCGTTATCTATCGGCTTTGTCAGATGCGCGTTCATACCGGCTTGCAGACTTCTCTGAACGTCCTCATCAAAAGCGTTTGCCGTCAAGGCGATTATCGGCACGCTTCCCGCATCGGGCCGGTTAAGCTTTCGTATGGCGGCGGCGGCTTCAAGCCCGTCCATTTCCGGCATTCTTACATCCATCAGCACAGCGTCATAATAGCCGGGCTCACTTCCGGCAAACTTTTCAAGGATAAGTCTGCCATTCATTTCATGGTCAACGATCATTCCGCGTTTTTTCAGCACCATTTTCATTATTTCGGCGTTTATCTGCACATCTTCGGCAAGCAGGATATGTTTGCCGTTAAGATCTGCTTTATGCTGCTCCTTAAGCTCGGTTATGTGTTTTCTTTTGCTTGCGCTGCGGAACTCCTCAAGTACATTGTTCGCAAAAAGGGGCTTGGCAATAAAGCTGTCAACGCCCGCCTCTGAGGCTTCTTCAAGCACATCGTCCCATTTATACGCCGTGATGATGATGATCGCGGACTCCGAGCCGACTATATCACGCAGCTGCTTTGTCGTTTCCACTCCGTCCATTTCCGGCATTTTAAGATCGACCAGTATAAGGTCGTAAAGCTCATGCCTTGCGTGCCGAACGCGAACCGCATCTATCGCTTCGCTGCCCGAAAGCACGGTATCGCATGACATACCTGTCTTTTCGAGCACAAGCTTTGCGTGTTCACAGGCGATCGGGTCATCATCGACTACAAGCACCTTCATATCATAGGGCTGTATTTCAGTGTCATCGGTCTCGTTATCCTTGTGAGCCGAGTCCATAAGTGTTATCGTAACAATAAATGTTGTGCCTTTGCCCTTTTCGCTCTCGACCTCGATATTTCCGTTCATCATCTCTACGATATTCTTCGTGATAGCCATACCGAGTCCCGAACTTCCGTACTTGTTGGTGGCGGAGCTGTCCTCCTGGCTGAATGTATCAAAGATATGCGGGATATACTCCTTGCTCATGCCTATACCGGTATCGGCGATCTTAAAGCGCAGCGTGGACTTGCCGCCGAATTTCGCAGTGCGTTCAACGGAAAGCTCGACACTGCCTCCTTCGGGAGTAAACTTGACAGCGTTTCCGAGAATGTTGATAAGCACCTGCCGCAGCTTCATGTTGTCGCCGATGTAGTAATCGTCGATCTCGCCCTGTATATGGCAGTTATAGGTCTGATCGTTTTCTGCGCACTGAGCGCTGAAGATGGTGTTTATCTGCTCCAGAAGCTTGGAGAATGAAAAATCCTCGTTTTTCAGCACCATTCTTCCGGATTCTATACGGCTCATATCAAGGATATCATTTATAAGTCCGAGCAGGTGATTTGCCGACCCGCCTATCTTTTCAAGATAGTCACGGGTCTGTTCCGATATATCCGGATCGCTGAGTGCGATATTGTCAAGTCCGATGATAGCGTTCATAGGAGTTCTTATCTCATGGCTCATACTTGACAGGAAAGCTGTCTTGGCTTTGCTCGCGTTTTCGGCTGCTGCGAGCGCGTCACTCAGCGCTTGATTCTTTTCAAGGGAGTCTCTCATTTCGCTGTCAATATCGGAGAAACCCGCGCCGATCGCGCGAACGGTATGATCGTCGTTTTCCCCGGCGAGGCGGACACCCGCAAAACGCAGCATCTCATATCTCTCAATGCCGTTGTGAACGGTAAGATATCTGTAAGAGAGTATCGGCTCATTATCAAGCCGCTTTTTGATGTTCTCCGGTTTTATGAAATCAAGAAATCCCTCACGGTAGCTTTCGGCGACACGTTCGTTTGCATATCTGGTGAAGCCTTCCGCGAAAGAGAACTTATCGCCGATCTGAGGTCCGTCTTCTTTCGTAACCTTTGAACGATAGCAGACGCTCTCGTCCGTATCGAGATCGACATAATAGACGCTTCTGTAATCCGAGGCAAGAGCGGTTATCATATGATCCTGACGGGTGCGCTGCTTTTCTTCTTCGAGCAGCCGATTCTGAAGCTCAAGACGCTGTTCAAGCTCTTGCTGCTTTATGCGGTTTTCTGTCTCCGAAGTCTGCTTTTCAAGGGCGAGCTTTGTATTTGCTTTATTCTGCCTGAATATGACGATAAATATCACGAGCAGAACAACAGCCGTCAGACCGGTCTGCACAAGGCTCCTCAGGATTATTCCCTCGGAAACGGAGCTTATCTTGTCGCTGATGACACTTTCGCGGATAAGATATGTAAGCATCCAGTCTGTCCCTGCTATCGGTTTATACGAAAGCGTCTCCTTTATTTCGTTATATGTAAATGAAACGACATTTCCCGTGCCGTTCGCAAAGTCATCCTTCACCTCTTCCACGGTATCTTCGTTCTCGAAAGAAGCGTGTTCAAGCGCTTCAAGCAGATTTGTCTCTTTCGCAAGACCGCCGAGTACCATATCTGTCAGAGCTGCTCCGTCCTTTGTGTAGATGTTGCAGAATGTCGTATCATTATTGCTCGATTGCAGCGACACACCTTCAAGCATATTGTTGATATCAATTTCCATAAAGCAGACCACAAGCGTCCTGTCCTCAACGGTAACCTTGTCCACAGGGATCGCGATTATTACTTTCTTCTGATCTCCTTCGGCATCTTTAAGAGTTATACAGGGTGAAGAAAGAGAGCCGGGATCGATGTTATACTTTTCAATATCATTCATCGTGCCGAGCGAAGTATAAATTATCCCGTTTGTGTCCACAAAAGCAAACTTATCGAGCGTATAGAGTTTCTTCATTCGTGCCTGATACGCCTGCAAATGCTCTATATCGCTCAAGTCATCGTCTGTAAGAAGCCCTACGGCTGTCTGCATATTCCTGATATTCCGTTCAAGAGCTGAGGATACCACCTGTTCCCGCCGTCCCGCAAGTTCATCAAGATAGAGCAAACTTACGGAGTTGACGGCATTTTCGGTATCACGCCCTGCAAGATTTCCCGTCCATAATGTACCGAATACCAGTATTACAGTTACCACTGCAAATCCGATTATAGTTATGCACAATGCATTTCTTTTCTTGTTCATTTCTATCACGCCCTATAATCATATTTCATTTCACTGTACCGAAATAGACCGTCGCCTTTCCCGAGACGATTTTATACATCTCCTTGTTTGCCTCTCCTTCCGCTATGACGACCTCGTCCTCACGGAACAATCTGATGCTCGATCTGTTCATAGTTATTCTCCTCTTACCATAGTAAGGCTTCACGGGGATTCTCCGGCGGTGTTTTTGTAAAGTTGTTCTTATCCTTCCGTCGAAAGCGAACCGAAATTCTCTATCGCCTCATCGACCGTCATAACGCCGCTGCATACGAGCCAGCAGGCTTTGGAGACCTGAGATGACGGTGTATCGAGCAGACCGAGTTCTGACTGGTTTATCGTTCTCCCGGCATCAATA
>CAMOKN010000154.1 GCA_946617595.1 uncultured Clostridia bacterium | reverse complement strand
ATCGTTTCCTTTCTGTTGAGTATGGTGTGACAACTCTATTTTAACAGATTTCGATCACTTTTTCTATTGTTTTTTTGACTTTTGGTCTCACATCTATTGTAACACTACATTCAAATCATCATCTCGCCGGCGCGATACTTGACAAATCCGATTAATTGGAATATAATGTATGATATGAAATTATGCTCTGAAAGGAATTTTAAATATGTCAGTAAATTTTGTAACTCGTTTTGCGCCCAGTCCGACGGGCTTTATGCACATAGGTAATCTCCGTACTGCCCTGTATGCTTTTCTGCTTGCCAGAGCAAACAACGGTAAATTCATTCTCCGCATTGAGGACACAGATCAGGAACGTCTTGTCGAAGGCGCGGTAGATGTTATCTACAAGACACTTGAAATGACCGGCATCACGCATGATGAAGGCCCCGATGTCGGCGGTCCGAACGGTCCGTATATCCAGAGCCAGCGCAAGGATATCTATATGAAATACGCAAAGGAGCTTATCGAAAAGGGCGGTGCATACTACTGCTTCTGCACCAAGGAACGCCTTGAAAAGCTTCATGAAGAGGGAGATATCGGTACAGGTTATGACCGCCATTGCCGCGATCTTCCGAAAGAGGAGACAGAGAAGAATCTCGCTGAGGGAAAGCCTTTCGTTATCCGTCAGAAAATGCCGCTTGAGGGCAGGACAGGTTATGATGACAGCGTGTTCGGACACGTTGAAATGGACAATTCAGAGCTTCAGGATCAGATACTCATAAAAGCTGACGGATTTCCGACTTATAATTTCTGCCATGTCATCGACGATCATCTTATGGGCGTCACTCATGTGGTAAGAGGAAGCGAGTATCTCACTTCGACCCCGAAGTATGTCCTGCTGTATGACGCTTTCGGGTGGGAAAGACCTGTTTACTGCCACTTGCCGCTTCTTATGGGCAAGGACGCGGACGGCAATATCAGCAAGCTTTCAAAGCGCCACGGTTCGGTAAGCTTTCAGGAGCTTGTCGCAAACGGATATCTGCCTCACGCTATAATCAATTATATGGCATTCACAGGCTGGTGTCCGAAGGATACGAATGAGGAATTCTTCACTATGGAAGAACTCGAAAAGATCTTCTCGATCGACGGCATCAGCAAATCCCCCGCAGTATTCGATTATGACAAGCTGCTCTGGTTCAACAGCCATTATATAAAGGAAATGCCCCTCGATGAGTTCATGGCAAAGGCAAAGCCTTATTATAACGAAGAACTTTCTGCATTTGCGGATAATGAAAAACTCGCAAAACTCATTCAGACCAGAATCTCTGTATTCCCCGAAGTAAATGAGAAAGCAGAGTTTGTAAAAGGGCTGCCGGACTATGACAAGGAGCTCTTTGTAAACAAGAAGAACAAGACGACAGTTGAGCAGTGCGCGGAAATAATAGAATATTCACTGCCGAAGCTGAAAGACGTCACCGACTGGAGCAACGATTCGTTATTTGAGCTGCTCAAATCCATTGCCGAAGAAAAGGGAATAAAGGCAGGTGCTGTAATGTGGGCGATACGCATAGGAGTATCGGGGCTTGCAGTCACCCCCGGCGGTGCGACCGAGCTTATGGAGATACTCGGAAAGGACGAGAGCATCAAGCGTCTTGAAACGAGTCTTACGAGGATAAAGTGATGATCGAAAACAAACTCGGTATAAAAGACAGCGCGGAGCTTGCTCGTCAGGAAGAACGCATAAGCAAACAGGCGGCTGTACAAATGTATGACAGTGGTTTTCTTGACAGCCTGCCGGCAGGCTCGTTCGAGTCTCTTGCGGCTATACACAAAAGGCTGTTCGGTGAGATATACGATTTTGCCGGAAAGCTGCGCACACTGAATATTGCAAAAGGAAATTTCCGGTTCGCATCGGTGATATACCTTGAAGCTGCAGTTGAAAATATCGAAAAAATGCCTCAGTCAACATTCGATGATATAGTTGAAAAATATGTCGAGATGAACGCTGCTCATCCGTTCCGCGAAGGAAACGGCAGAGCGATGCGGATATGGCTCGACTGTATGCTGAAAAGCGAATTGAAAAAAGCGGTCGATTGGAGCCGCGTGGATAAGGACGAATATCTTATTGCTATGGAGCGCAGCCCTGTCAAAGACACCGAAATTAAAACTGTGATCGGAAATGCTCTGACAGAAAATACAGACGACCGCGAACTGTATATGAAAGGTATAGACAACAGCTATTTCTACGAAGGATATTCGGTTTATAAAACAAAGGAGCTATAAAACAGAATGTGAGGTGTTGATATGGACGGGGTATCGGCATTTGTAAACGGTTTACATTGGTTTATAAACGGACTGGTTGCGGGTATCTCCGGCTTTATAGTTATATCTGTATCCCTTACACTGTATTTTTCACTCAAGCCGGTCAGACCTGCCGTGCCTGTAACGGCTGTTATCGGCACAATATTGCTTTTTATCGCGATCCCGGTCTTCGGGTTAACGGGCTTTATCAGGGGCACCGCCGGCGGTATCGTTATCGGTATTATCTCTTTAGTGCTGACTGCTCTTATAATATTTTATGATATCATTGTCATCAGAAAATATATTATTCAAAAGAAAAATAAACCTACGGAGGAACAAATATAATGGGTAAAGACAACAACAACTTCGTTCCGCATGAGATACCGCGTCCGGAATTTCCGAAGCGTGCGATAATCACGGGCGGTATGCCTTATGGCAACAAAACGCTGCATTTCGGACACATCGGCGGAGTATTCGTATTTGCGGACGTTTATGCGAGATTTCTGCGTGACCGTATCGGTAAGGACAATGTGATATTCGTTTCCGGTACCGACTGCTACGGTTCTCCTATCGCGGAGAGCTACAGAAAGCTCTGTGAAGCGGGTGAGTTCAATGGAACGATACAGGATTTCGTGCGCAGGAATCACAATTCACAGAAAAAAACGCTTGACGATTACATGATAAGCCTTGATGTTTTCGGAGCGTCCGGACTTGACAGGACTTCGGAGATACACAATGACGTTTCCGAAAAGTTTATCCGTAAACTCTACGAAAACGGACATCTCCGCCGCATCAGCACAAAGCAGTTCTACGATGAAAAGGCAGGCTGCTTCTTAAACGGCAGACAGGTAATAGGAAAATGTCCTGTTGACGGCTGCCAGTCTGAAAAGGGTTACGCGGACGAATGTGATCTCGGACATCAGTATATGCCCGAAAACCTGATCGACCCGAAAAGCACGATCACAGGTGAGACTCCGGTAATGAAGGACGTTTACAACTGGTATTTCGATCTTCCGGCTTACAAAGATCTGCTGAAGGAATATGTTGCACGCATACAGAAGCAGAAGAATGTGCGTCCGCTCGTCCATAAGACGATATCCGAATTCCTTGCAGACCCTGTTATACACATCAAGAACGAGCTGCTCGACAAATACAACGAAGTAAGATCACAGATGCCGGAGCATGAATTTATTGAGGAAAAGAAAAAGCCCTCGTTCACGATCGCGTTCAAGGAACTTGACGAAATGAACAAGGCTTGTGAAGTGCTTTCTGCAAACGGCATACGCTTCCGCACCGGAAAGACTCTTGTTCCGTTCAGACTTACCGGAAACATAGAGTGGGGAGTTCCCGCACCCGTGCTTGAAGGTGAAGACCCTTTGACAGTATGGGTATGGCCGGAATCTCTCTGGGCACCGATCTCATTCACAATGGCTGCTCTTGAGCGCAGGGGTGAAGATATGGAGCACTGGCGTGATTTCTGGTGCAGCAGGGACGCGCAGGTCTATCAGTTCATAGGCGCAGACAACATCTATTTCTACGGAGTTGCCGAAATGGGAATGTTCATGGCGCTCCAGGGCAAGGACGGAAATGTTTCCGATCCGCCTGAAGGACAGATGCAGCTCCCGATACTCTGTGCAAATCATCACATACTGTTTCTTAACGCAAAAGCATCAAGCTCAGGCAAGATACGTCCTCCCATGGCTGATGAACTGCTTGATTATTACACTCCCGAACAGCTTCGTATGCATTTCCTCGGCCTTGGGCTCGGTCAGCGCAGCGTCAGCTTCAACCCGAAGCCGCTTGACCCGACGATAGTTCCGGGCAGTGCAGAAGCGGATCAGCCCGATCCTGTAGTTAAGGACGGTTTCCTGCTGTCTAACGTGTTCAACAGAATAATCAGGACCTGCATCTACACAACTCAGAAATATTATGACGGCATGATGCCCGTAGGCGAAGTCAGCGAGCAGGTGCTTGCTGATGCAAAGAAAGCGGTGCTTGACTATGAGCGTTTCATGTACAGATTCGAGTTCCACCAGGCGACCTATGTTCTTGACAGCTATATAAGAAAAGCGAGCAAGTATATGGCGAAGAATCTCGGCGATGCTGACAAGAATGAAGATCCAGCCCTCCGCCGCGAAACGCTGATAAATGTGTTCCACATGATACGCACAGCAGCGGTTCTGCTCCACCCTATGGCTCCGAAGGGCACCGAAATGATACTCGAATATTTACAGTTCGATGAAAGCTTCTGGAGTTGGGACAGAATATTTGACAGCATCTCTGCCTTTACCGGCGGCGAAGATCATAAGCTTAAATTCTTAGAGCCGCGTGTCGATTTCTTCACCCGTCACGAAAGCCAGTTCGCTGACAGTGCCGAGAGCGAGTGAGCAGACTGGTTGAGACTGGGGAGAAGAGGAGAAGGGAACCCCATTTCCGAACGCGGAAATGAGGTTTCCTCCTCCCCTCCTCCCCAGACCCCTCCGTCTCTCCGCCTTCCTGAAAGGCGAATACCTGAACGAAAAGGATCAGTTCACAATTATATAAAATGCAAAAGCACAGAGCAATTGATATGCACTGTGCTTTATTGCTTTAAGATTCTTTTCAGGTTCCGCTTTAGCGGTATTCGCCTTTGCTTCTTTCGGCGTTCCGAAAGAAGCGGGGACGGGGGCGGAGCCCCAGCGGGTGCAGGGCAGAGCCCTGCCGGGGAGCGGCAGATCTCAGTCGAGCTCGAAGGCTCCGGTATAGAGCTTATAATATCTGCCCTTTTCGGAGATAAGCTTCTGGTGGTTGCCGCGTTCGATGATGCGGCCCTTTTCGAGTACCATGATAACATCGGAGTTCTTGACGGTTGACAGTCTGTGGGCTATGACAAAGACCGTTCTGCCCTTCATCAGACCGTCCATTCCCTTCTGCACTATTTCTTCGGTACGGGTATCTATGCTTGAAGTTGCTTCATCGAGTATCATTACGGGCGGGTCGGCAATTGCGGCTCTTGCTATCGCAATAAGCTGGCGCTGACCTTGTGAAAGCTGTGCGCCGTTTTCGGTAAGCATCGTGTCATAACCCTTGGGGAGCCTCCTGATAAAGTCATCGGCATTCGCAAGCCTTGCAGCCGCATAGACCTCTTCGTCCGTAGCATCGAGCTTTCCGTAGCGGATATTCTCCATAACTGTTCCGGTGAACAGGTTAGTGCTCTGGAGGACCATTCCGAGCGAGTGGCGGAGGGCGTCCTTCTTTATTTTGTTGATGTTTATGCCGTCATAGCGGATCTTTCCGTCTGCGATATCATAGAACCGGTTTATCAGATTGGTTATAGTAGTCTTTCCGGCACCTGTTGAGCCCACAAATGCTATTTTCTGACCGGGTTCGGCGTAAAGTGTGACATTATGCAGAACTATCTTTTCGGGAACATAGCCGAAATCCACATCATTCATAGTGACTTCGCCTTTAAGCGGGGTATAGGACACTTCTCCTGTACCGTGAGGGTGCTTCCATGCCCACATTCCGGTCCTTTCTTCTGATTCTGTGATCTCGCCGTTCGCATTTTTCTTTGCGTTCACGAGTGTGACATATCCCTCATCAGTCTCTGGTTCTTCGTCGATAAGCGCAAATATTCTCTTTGCACCCGCAAGCGCCATTATAATAAAGTTGAATTGCTGTACTATCTGATTTATCGGCATCGTAAAGCTTCTCGAAAGCTGGAGGAAAGATGCTATTCCGCCTATCTTCAGCGTCTGCCCGAGCAGATCGATCCTGAATATGGCAAGTGCGCCGCCGAGTACCGCAATAAGAGCATACTGCAAATGACCGAGGTTGTTGTTTATCGGACCGAGGGTGTTCGCAAAGCCGTTTGCTTCGCGTGCATTTACATACAGCTCCTCGTTCAGCTCATCGAAGGCTTCTTTTGAAGGTTCTTCGTGATTGAATACCTTGACTACCTTCTGACCGTTTATCATTTCTTCGATATAGCCGTTCACTTCTGCGATCGAGGACTGCTGAGCAATAAAGTATTTTCCGCTCTTGCCGGTTATCTTGCCGGTTATCAGCATCATTACGAACAGTGAAAGTATAACGAATCCGGTTAGCGGCAGGCTCAGTGAACACATAGCAATAAATACCGAAACTATCGTTATCAGCGATGAAAACGCCTGAGGTATGCTCTGTGAGAGCATCTGGCGCAGAGTGTCTATATCGTTCGTATAGTGGCTCATTATATCACCGTGAGTGTTGCGGTCGAAATAGCTTATCGGGAGCCGCTGCATCTTCTCGAACATTTCGTCTCTTATCGACTTCTGCACACCTTGTGAGATAGTTACCATAAGCCTCTGCTGGAGGAAAGCGCATATTATTCCCGCCGCATATATAAGAGCCATTCTTCCGATAGTCCACAGAAGCGGAATGAAATCATCGCTGACTATCGTCTGTCCCTGCATCTTCTTTTCGAGCAGCGGGGTTATGTTTCCGTCTATAAGTTCCTGTAGAAACAGTGATGCGGCAACTCCCGCAAGCGCGTTCACTATGATGCATACGAACACGAAAAAGAAGCGCAGCTTATAATTCTTGAAAATATAGCCGAGGAGCCTCTTGAGGGTCTTCGGATCAAGCTTTGCACCCTTGCCGACAGCTCTCGGTCCTCCGGGACCTCCGCGCTTTATCATCACCGTCTGTCCGGCTTCGGGCTTTCTTCTTCTTGCAGGCATTACGCTTCACCTCCCTTGCCGACAGGCGCAGAAACTGCTTCATCGCTTTCGCTGCCCTTCTGCTGGGATTCATAAACCTCGCGGTAGATAGGGCTCGACTTCATCAGTTCATCATGCGTGCCAAAGTTCACTACCTTGCCGCCGTCGAGAACAAGTATCTTGTCTGCGTCCATGACAGACGAGATACGCTGTGCGATGATGAGTTTTGTAGTGTCCGGTATCTCTTCGCGGAAAGCCTTGCGTATCTTCGAGTCGGTGGCGGTATCAACGGCACTGGTCGAGTCATCGAGAATAAGTATCTTCGGCTTCTTCATAAGTGCGCGCGCGATACATAGTCTCTGCTTCTGACCGCCGGAAACGTTTGTTCCGTCCTGCTCTATGTATGTGTCGTACTTGTCCGGAAATTCCTGAATGAACGGGTCAGCCTGTGCGAGTCTGCACGCTTCGGTCATTTCTTCATCGGTTGCATCGAGCTTTCCCCATTGGAGATTGTCTTTTATGGTGCCGGAGAACAGCGTGTTTTTCTGGAGCACCATAGCCACCGCGTCTCTGAGAGTTTCAAGATCGTATTCCCTGACATCTTTTCCGCCGACAAGAACACTTCCGTCCGCAACATCATATAATCTCGGTATAAGCTGCACCAGCGTGGATTTTGACGAGCCGGTACCGCCGATGATACCGATAGTCTCACCGGAATTGATCCTGATGTTGATATCGGAAAGAGCGTAGTTTCCGCTGCCTTTTTTATATTCAAAGGAAACATTCCTGAATTCGATCGAGCCGTCGGCAACTTCGGTTAAAGGCGCACCGGCAGGTGATTTTATATCGCTCTCCTCGTCGAGCACTTCGCAGATACGCTCCGCAGATGCTCTTGACATTGTTACCATTACGAATATCATAGACAGCATCATAAGGTTCATAAGTATCTGCATTGCATAAGTGGTCATGCTCATGAGCTGACCGGTGGTGAGCGTACCCTGATTTACGATGAGATCGGCTCCGAGCCATGAGATCACGAGCATACCGCCATAAGCGCACAGCAGCATCAGAGGGTTGTTGAAAGCGAGGACTTTTTCAGCAAATGAGAAATCCTTGTATATCTCGCCGGAGATAGTTTTGAACTTCCTGATCTCATAGTCTTCACGGACGAATGATTTTACTACTCTCATTCCGCTGACGTTTTCCTGCACTACGTTGTTGAGATCGTCATAGCGCTTGAAAACACGCTCGAAGACGGGGTGCGCGAACTTTATGATGAGTATAAGACCGATCGCCAGTATCGGAATGACCGCAACGAACACGAGCGAAAGCTCAACATTCACGAGAAATGCCATTATAAGCGAGAATATCAGCATTATCGGCGCTCTTACTGCAATACGCAGTATCATCTGGTAAGCGTCCTGCACACGGGTAACGTCTGTGGTGAGACGTGTAACGAGGCTTGCAGTGGAGAACTTGTCAATGTTAGAGAACGAATATCCTTGTATTTTGTAGAACATATCCTTTCTGAGATTTCGTGCAAAGCCCATAGCTGCCTTTGCGCCCGTCCTTGCACCGGCAAAACCCGAAAACAGCGACAATATGCAGCATACCACGAGTGCGGCACCCATTACCAGTATAACGTTCATATCGCCTTCGCCGCTGTTTCCGTTTATGCCGTCATCGACGAGCTTTGCCATAAGCAGCGGGATCACTACTTCCATAATTACCTCTCCGATCATGAAGACCGGTGTAAGTATTGAAACGGTTTTGAATTCCCGGATACTTTTCGCGAGCTTTTTAATCATTGGGTAATATCAGCTCCTTTATTTCCTTCCTGTATTATATATACTTTTTAATAACATAATAATAAGTTTAGCAAAAATTATCATAAAAGTCAATATTTTTCACAATATATTCACATCTGAATGTGAAAATCTCAGTCTGATGCTAAGAAATAAACGAATCGGACGCATTATGTTGTGCCGGTTTTATACGAAAAAAACAACATATTGTGGAAACGTTATTTATACGCTTGTATTATGCAATTCGCTTAAAACAGTAACCTGTATTATCGCAGAATTTAACGGTTTGAACAAAATTTATGTTACAAATTTGTTCAAAACGTGAATTTTGTTACGAGGTCAAAAAAAACAGTTGCAATAAATGATAAAAAGCGGTATAATGTAGTTTGAGGTATCATATCTGCACAGTGCTGTTCTTATTTATCCGAGAACAGGAACAGGCAGAGCTTGAAAGGGTGGTCTCATGAACGCAAACGACATAAAATGGATAACATCGGGAAATCTGGAGCATAACCCGTTTTATTTCAGTATTCCCGAAAAGCTTGATAAATTCGGGTACTGTATCGATATGAGCGGATACGGCGAGGGAAAAGCCGATAAGGCGCAGCTTTGCATACTCGATACCGCAAATAAGAAGGAAGAACCGAATATCCTTATAATCTGTCCCGACGGCAGAAAGGAGAGCTGGTATCTCTCTTTGCTGAAGGGCGTGGGTCTTGATTTCAAATTCGTGAATGCCGCAAAGGATTCGGTGACATACTTTACTCCCGAAACATCAAATCTTATGCTGCTGGACGAAAAAGTTCTCGCAGAGGGAGAAGGATCTGCGTTTGATCCGATAAAGAAAAGCAACCTTCTGTGGGATCTTATAATAATAGATGGCGCAGGTGCCGCTGACGGTCTTATCCCGTCTCTATATACCGAGAATTTCGGCATGAAGACCGAGAGTCTTCTGATATTCGCTCCGTACCCGGCGGAATACACCCAGTCCCCGGACGGCATAAAGGATATCGTTAAGGCTCTGCTGAGCGACAGCGCTAAGGCAAATACTATAGATAAATTTGAGATAGACGAAAAGGTGATGCAGTTCACCATGGATTCTCCGCTCGTCAATTATCCGAGAGAGGAGCAGAGCGGCAACAAGGTGAACGTGATCCGCTATGCGTTCGACAGCAGTGAGATACCTCAGAACCTTCACATAGAAGAACAGGCAGGAAGCCGCTATTCTCACGGCGGAAACATTTTTGAGGAATATAACCTGCCCGAAAGATCAATATACCATAAGCCCGTATATACACGTTCAGACGCGGAGACGCTGAAGAACAAGGACAAGAAGCTGGAGAAATTCCTTGATCTGATAGACGGGGTAATGAATTCTGACGACAAGACTGCGATCGTATATTTCAAGTCCGAGGCTACCGTAAGCTACATCGAAAAGGTGCTTTCCGCGATATACTACGACAAAGCCGGCAGTATCGTTTATTTCGACAAGACGCATTTTGATATAAGACTGCTCAAACAGTGGTATGAGACGGTACCTGCCCAGCCGCTCAGAGTTATTCTCGCCGGCGACAGAATGAGTGAGCATATCGGAGTATTTACGCCGATAACCCATATAATAAACTATGAGCTTCCGGACAGCCCTGTTGAGCTTCAGCAGCGGTATATGCGCAGAGCTCTCGACAATAAAGGCATTGTCCCGGAGTTCACCATATTCCTCGATGACAATGAGCTTTTCGACAGCAGAGTGTTCGGCAGGGCACTGGCGGGTAATCTGTACAAGGCGTTCAGAATGAATGTTCCTTCCGAGAACATCATGTTCAGCGTGGAAGGTATCGAGGGAATGCTCGCGGATATAATAGCTGACGTGAAGTATGTTGCGGATTATACCGGCGCGGTAGGATCGAGCTTCGATATAATCTCGAAGTTCAGGCAGGATTATAATATCCCGCCCGCAAGGAACCTTACCACTGCCGCAAGAACCCACGAATATGCGCAGAAAAAGCTTGAAACTTTAGTAAAGGCTCTCGGCTGCGAGGACCTTGTCGGAGGCGACAAGGAGCCGGATAAGTCGGCTCTTGCCGCAAGGATCACCGAAAAGGTGAAGGAGATACGTTCCGGTTTCTCTTATTTCGACAAGGATATGACAATAAAGACAATACCGCATAATACGGCAAAAACTAAGGAGTTTAAGGAATTTGCCGGATATCTTGACGGAAATCCGTTCAACCTCGGGCTGAAAAATGCCCGCAAGGAGCTGGACGATGCGGTAAAAGGAAAGAACGAATACGCATATATCAAAAATGCGGTCATAAGCATACCGGATGCACTTAAACCGGCTGTGCTGTACAATATATGGATCTATTGGCATAAAGTCCACGGCATAGGCGGTTCTTATGCGGGATTCATAAAAGCTTATAATGAGGGGGTGATCTGAGATGAGCTATGAAGAGACAAAGGAGCGCGAAGCCAAAGCCGCCGAACTTAAAAAGTATATCGGTGACTTCTACGTTGCGCACGGCGAAGGAAATATAGAAGAAAGAGATGCCGCTCTCAAGAAAGTCCAGACCGCCCTGTTTACGGGAAGCTCTGACAGCGAACCGCTCAAGGATTATTTCAATGAGGCTTTTCAGGGCAGGACTGTGTTCAACACGCTGCTGAGCATCAACGATTACCCGAAAGAGAGTATCCTCAGAGAGCTGCTTCAGAATACCTTCGGCTGCTCCTATGAGACAAAAGACGTTAAAGTCATAATGAATTTCAGCACCAATCAGCATCAGGTGAGTCTTACTTACAATGAAGTAGGGTTCACTATGGAGCAGATACTCTACTATCTGAGCTTCGGAAGAAGTGAGATAGATGAATCGAAGACACGTGAAGGCCGTTTCGGTGTCGGTGCAAAGAGCGTTTTCCTGAATGTTGAATGGCTGTCTCTCAAATCGAACAATTTCAGCTTCAAGATAAAGAATGATAACGGAACACTCAAGATAATGGAGCTTGACCTGTTCGGCTCGCAGTTCGTCGGCACAGAGATCATTTTCAAGGTCAGAGGCGACGAATTCCAGGCGATAATGGATAACTTCCTGACCCTCACGGACAAGAAGGGCGACTACATGAATCTCATGGAGCTGTGCTTTGCGTTCAACAGGAAGAAAATACTCGATATCAGGGATTCACGAAAGCTTGTCGAGTCTCCTGACAGGACCTTCAATATTGCCGTAATGGTCAATAACGAAATTAAGACCGTTTACAAGATAATGCAGTATCAGAAGGAAGACAGCGATAATCCTGTCATTCGTTTCTTACAGAACGGAAAGAGCATCATCGACTTTCTGTGCTATGAGAACGAGGGTTATTCTTATCTTGTACCGTATGCTGTTGCAAGCGGAAAGCGAGCTGAGATCGTAAAGCTTCTGGTGCAGAAGTACAACTATTTCTCGACTTATGAGCTTACGGGTCTGTACAAGGAGAACAACGAAGCGTTCAGAAATGAGCATCTATCGGCGTTCTTCATAAGCGTTCCGAACAAGTATATCACGCCGCACAGAACAGGTATCCGCCACGACAGCGAGAACGAAGTCACCCAGCATATGCAGAAGGATCTTCAGGAGATGATAGAGGCATACAAGCAGTATTTCGTGCTCGATATGCAGCCTGTGAAGGATACATCTGACAGATACTTCCTTTATCCGAAATCCTATGCTTTTGAGTTCTTCAAGAACTTTATAAAGACCAGCAAGTTCGGCAAGGATATAAAGCCGAAGTTCCAGAACAGCATTTCGCTCATATATCCTGCCGAGAAGCTTGCGACCGACTATGATACCATTAAAGAGAGAGGCTTTCTGAGCAACGCTGAGCATATCCCGCAGGTAGAACACGTAAACGGCACTGCTTATGAGAAGTACATCAAAGAAGCCCTCAGAGATATGCGTGAGAAGCTGGCCGACCTTGACGACAGGATCATTTATGTCGGGTATGAATGGGAGAACGAGGACGCTTCAGCGACCGGAAGAGAATATCTGTATGAGTTCTATCATAACGGAAGCACCTTCTATGTTGATTCTAAGGTAACTCCTAACCGTTCGGACAATATGCTCTACTACGGTTTCACTTCCGTTGCGGAGAAAATGGCGGGAGAGTTTCTCAAGGACAATGTAGTCCACGACGATGAAGAGCTTGAAAAGCTGCTCGCTATGTATGACGAGATCTATCGTGAGGATTACAAGATAGTGATGAAATACTATCAGTTCTACATCTCTCACGGTGACGAACAGCAGCGCTATGAAGTGTCCAAGATGAACATTCACAATCTGGACAATGCTATGCGCGCTATCCAGAAGCGTCAGCACAGATTCGACACGCACCAGAACTACAATGAAGTAGTATCTATGCTCATAAACTCATTCACACAGGGCAAGGATACTATCACATTCCTGAAAGAGATCAAGGAGCAGGGCGGAAAAGTCACACTCCAGCTCGATATAAACAAGCGTTATCGTTTCTGCGCGTACAACAAGCAGTTCATGATCCCGCCGAATGTTTCAAACGCAGATCTCGTTGAACTTATCGGAGATATGGGAATGCTCATAAAGTGCGGTATGCTCAACGGCAGAAAGTTCGACTTCCCGCACACAAAGAGCCGCTATTCGTTCGATCAGACGCTTCTGTCGAAGATGTTCGAGTCCGAGACGCTTCCCGCAAATGTTATTGCAGAGCGTGCTAATAAGCTTTATATCTGTGATCTGAAGACAGACAGGGTTGCACTTGTAGGCGATGATGACAAGATCGTGTCCATCGTTGAGATCGGCGACGATATCAGCGATGAGATGCGCGAAAAGACAAAGAAGTATGTTGCACTTCGCTCAGACTACACCAAGCCTGAGTTTGCAGACGTGGCTGAATATGTCATCACCGGCAAAAATGAGCAGATACTCAGCAGACACTATCTGACTTCGCAGGATCCGAACCGTGTTATCCCCGACCAGATACCGTATTATCTGAAGGCGCTGCCTGTTGTCACAAAGGACGAATTTTCGTATCTGCGCAAGCAGTGCCGTTCGATCGCACAGTTCAAAGAGAGCAGGAATTACCGCAATTATTTTGCGAAGGATATTAACGGAAAGCTGTTCGGATACGGAGGCTGCTGCCCTGTGTGCGGATTCGAGTCTCGTGCAATAAACAGCTTTGATCTGAAGGACTTCCAGGTGGAGGTACTTACAGAGGACAGCGAAAAGACATTCAATTTTTCGCTGTATCTGTGTGCAAACGACTCCGCTGCGTCCGGCGGCTGGCTGATAACGAATGTCAGCATCGGCGGAATGTCACCGCTGCGCTGGCTTGAAGAGATAAAATCTGCGGACATGATACCGCCGGAGTTCCTTTTCTGTCATATAAGCTATCGTTTGCAGTTCACGAATGACATTCTCGGCGGCAATACAAATGCTCTCGGAGAGGTCATGTTCGATTCGGGCAAGGGCGAGCTTGATGTGATCGTATCTCCGCTCATGGCAGCTAAGTGGGTGGAAGACAACGAGGGCTGATGAGATACGGTGAAGAGAACCCCCTGCACCCCATCTCCCCAACCCTCCTGAAAGGCGAATACCGTTAAAACGGAACCTGAACAGTCTCATAATAATAAATGTGTCCTCAATAACTGCCTTTTGGCAGTTATTGAGGACACATTTTTATAAAGAGGCTGGCGGGGTGTTGAGGGCATCAATTACTCTGTTCTCAGAGCGACGACGGGATCCTTTTTAGCTGCGAGGCTGGAGGGCATAAGACCTGCGATAAGTGTGAGCAGGATACTTATTCCGACGAGTATAACGCCTGCAAGCGGCGGCATCTTGGCAAGACCGGAGATATCTGTCATATTCTCGATAATAGCATTGATCGGGATAAGCAAGAGGAGAGTAACTATTATTCCGAGAGCTCCGGCGATAAATCCTATTATCACAGTCTCTGCGTTGAATACGCGGGAGATATCCTTTTTCGATGCGCCGATAGAACGCAGGATACCGATCTCCTTTGTACGCTCGAGTACCGAGATATACGTAATGATACCTATCATTATAGATGAAACGATCAGCGAGATAGCAACGAACGCTATCAGGATATAACTTATTGCATTTATGATATCTGTAACCGAGGACATGAGCATACCGACAATATCTGTGTATGTTATCTTCTTGTTTTCCTCAACACTTTCGTTGTAATCCTTGATTATCTTTATAACGTTTTCTTTCGCCTCGAAATTTATAGGATATATCGAGATCGACGAAGGGGTGTCCATGCTGATAACACCGAGGGTGTTCATATTGTCATAATACGACGATGAAGATACCACATTTGAAGTCCTGAAACCGACTCCCGCAAGCTGCTTTGTGAGCTGCTCGCGCTGCTCGTCGGTAAGAGACATGAAGAACGACATCTGCTCATCGGTTATATTGCTCATATCAAATGCCGAAAGATCCGCATCTGACAGATCAAATCCGCCCATGAACGGATTTATCGGCGCAGCCGTTTCTTCACCGGAAAGCTGCTGGAGATATGCCATCTGTTCCTCCGGCGACATCTGGGACAGCACAGCCTGCTGTTCTTCCGGAAGCATCGCGATTATTGATGACATATCGGGCATCTCTGCACCTGAGTCTCCGGAAAGCTCCGGCATCATCTGCATTATATATGCCTGCTGTTCTTCAGGAGTCATCGCCGCAAGGGCTGCCTGCTGTTCAGGCGGGAGACTTTCCATTATCGTCTGTATATCCGGAAGGCTCTGCTCTCCAAAAGCAGCCTGCGCAGCCGCCATGGCTTCCTGCGCTGCTTTCATCTGCTCGGCAGCTTCTTTCAGGCGGTTCTGCATATCCTCGAGTTCTTTTGCCCGCTCTTCTTCTGCTGCTTTTGCATCTGCGATCGCCTTTTCGCCTGTCTCGGTGTCCTCAAAGGGAAGTCCCGTGAATATATCGTATTCTTCTCTGCTTTCCTGATCTTTCACGATCTCGCTGCTGTTGATGATACCGGAGATATGCTCGGTAAGAGCGCTGGTGTAACCGATCAAGCCGCTTATAGAAGTTGAGCTTTCTTTTTCACGGATTATTCCCACTATCTTCAGCTCAACGCCGCTGTCGTAGGCTTTTTTCATGAAATCATCGTCATCTGTCATTTTATCCCAGTTTCCGTCTGTATTCTTTTTATAAAGATCGCTGTTCGGGATAACGGAGAATGTCATTCCGAGAAAATCATCATATTCATAATTCTGGCTTTCTGATACCTCAGTGACTTCGTCCTTTTCCTTCTTCTGCATCATATCACGTATCGCCGAACGGAGAGCGGCGGGATCGCGCATTCCGAGTGCGTAAAGAGTAAAGTCGGTGATGCTGTTGTATTTGTCGATGATAAGGACCGCTTCGTTATAATTTTCGGGTCTGTGTCCGGCAACTACCTCATAGCGTGTATTGAACATACCGTCATCATCGGTTATCTGTGTAAACACATCTATATTTCCCGCAGAGGACGATATCTGTGTGCGCAGACTGAACAGTCCCGATACCGAGCCGAACCCGATATCGTCAAGTACGGTATTCGGATTGACCTGCTTTATTCCCTCATCTGTGCGGGAGAATACCTGCAATGTCATTCCGCCGTATGAATATTCGACATTTGTTGTGTTTTTTGCAATTTCTTCATTTCCGTCAAGAAATGTCTTGAAGCTTTTCAGATCGTTTGTATTTGTCTGGGCGTACATTCCCTCGAACACATATTTCATACGGTCGGAGGAATATATCTTATCCAGGCTCCTGGTCTGACGCTCATTTTCTGAATCCACTGCCGTTTCCATTGAACTGTTGAAGAATGACGAAATATCCGTGCTGCTCTCTTCTATGGTAAGAGGGTAGGAGGCGAGAGTGTCGCGCTGTATATCGTTGATATAGACCTGCACGCCGTTTGAGAGTGACAGTATCAGCGCAATACCGATGATGCCTATGCTTCCGGCAAACGCGGTGAGTATCGTTCTGCCCTTCTTTGTCATCAGGTTGTTGAGACTGAGGGAAAGCGCGGTGAAGAATGACATCGAGGTCTTGCGCACCTTATCGGGTTTGCTTTTTATCTCGTCCTCTTCGTCGCAGGGATTGCTGTCGCCGGTGATGTTTCCGTCAACCAGTCTGACGATACGGTTAGCATACTTCTCCGCAAGATCGGGGTTATGAGTTACCATAATAATGAGCTTATCCTTGGCGATCTCCTTGAGTATCTCCATGATCTGGATCGAAGTTTCGCTGTCAAGAGCGCCGGTAGGCTCATCAGCAAGCAGTATATCCGGATCGTTTATCAGAGCGCGTGCGATCGCGACTCGCTGCATCTGACCGCCGGACATCTGGTTCGGCTTTTTCTTCATCTGGTCTTTCAGTCCGACTTTTTCGAGAACTTCAACAGCTCTTCTTCTGCGTTCTGATTTTGAAACGCCGGAAAGGGTAAGAGCCAGCTCAACGTTTGAGAGAACAGTCTGATGCGGTATCAGGTTGTAGCTCTGGAATACAAATCCTATCTTGTGGTTTCGGTAGGTATCCCAGTCGCGGTCACGGTATTTTTTTGTGGAAACGCCGTCGATGATAAGGTCGCCCTCGGTATAACGGTCAAGTCCGCCTATTATGTTGAGCATGGTGGTCTTGCCGCAGCCGGACTGTCCCAGTATCGCCACGAATTCGTTCTTCCGGAAGTTCACGGTCACGCCTCTGAGAGCGTGAACAATGTTATCTCCCATTTTGTAGTCTTTCTTGATGTTCTTTAAACTCAGCATTGGTTGTATCCTTTCAGTGTTCTGTCACTCACCCAGACGTTTAACAGGTTTGAAGCCCGTTGTTTTTGTAAATTTCATGTTGCAGGTGAAGGAGTTCACAAAATCCGACGGGTCTATCCTGTCAAAATTTGCGGTATCGAACTTCTCCCGCTCAAAGAGAACCGACAGTATCGTCATCTCTGCATCGTTTCCGGTCGAAGTATCGAGTATTGCGTCAACAGCGTGTACTATCACTCCTCCCACCGGCAGTATTGCGAATATCTCACGCGCAAGCCTTATTGCACAGCTGCACACATAGTCCTGCACAAGATCGTAATACGCTGACTTTGAAAGTTCCTTCTCCGACAGCTTTCCGCTTTTGAGGACGGTCACAGCTGTTTTCGGAACTACTTCTTCCGATTTCACCTGAAATTCTATCTCCATTACGGAAGGGTCGTCTGTTCCGAACTCAAATCCGCTTCCGTATTCGAGAAGATCGTCAAACGGGTTTGCTTTCTCTATAACTCTCAGATATGCGTCTATATCTCCGTCCATGACGCTCTGTGCAAGCTTGTAGTTTTCCTGCCATTCGGCAAAATCCTGCTCATCGGCTTTTCTCGCTTCTTCGACAGCGGCTTCAAGCTTTTCTTTTTCCTTGTTTCCGCCGAAAAGTTTTCCTGCAAGACCTGGTTTGTAGCTGTCCAGCGCCTTCTGTGCTTCGATCTCGTTCGGTCCTTTCTGACCTTTTACGAACGGGGGCGCTGATTCTGAAAGCGCCTGCCAGTCTATATCTTCGGCACATTCTTTATGCACAGATTTTATAAGTGCGGCGTAATTCTCGGCTTCGGCGGCTTTCAGGGTGTTTTCCTGCATTTCTGTAGCTTTCTGCTCTGCTTTCTGTGCCGCAAGCTCTTCTTTCTGCTTTTTCAGTTCTTCCTTCTTTTTTGAAGCCTCCGAAGTGCTTTTTTTCTTTTTGCCGAGTGTGAACGACTTTGAATACGAAAGTCCTGTACCGGGCAGACTTGCGGTTGCAGTGTTCCTGCCGCTTGAATTTATCGAGTAATGCAGTCCTTTTGTTCCGACGCTTACTCCTACGCCGAACTTGCTGACATTAAGTTTCACACCTTTGCACAGAGATATGCTTTTGTGAAATCTGAGTCCCATAACAACATTCCTTTCTCTCTTTCAGATCTGATATATTGAACGCACTGTATTGCGGGTTTCAGCGCGAAGCTATCCGCCTT
>CAMOKN010000153.1 GCA_946617595.1 uncultured Clostridia bacterium | reverse complement strand
TGGCGCTGCATCTTCGTTCCCGCTTATAAGCGTGCATCGTCCACGCTTCGGGCGGTATCTTGCGCTGCTTCGTGCAGCGGTGCGCGCCATTGGAAACCTTCTGAACGTCTTCCTGTCGTTGCTGGCGCAAGTCAAGGAATTTCTGTGCAATCTGACGGAAAAATGCAAGCAAGTTACGTGCAAAGGTGTTAGCCGTGCTTTGTGCGGTATTGCCTTAACTGATCCGATCTGTTCAGGACTTGTTAAAACGTATCATATTACGGTTAAAGCCTGTAGTGACAAGATAGGTCTTTTCGTCATGCGCTTCCATAAGTCCGCTCAGAACGAATCCGCTAAGCCCCTTTATATGCATATCCGGATCTGTCATATCAAATAATTCTCCGGAATCACGTTCAATAATAAGTACCGAGTCTTCTTCAAAGAAAAGCGAAAGCTCAAGAAGAAGTTTTTTCTTTGTCTGCTTGTTCTTTTCAAGTATTGTAAGACATATCTCCTCAATGAAAAGCGATGCATGGTTTACAGCTTTATCAGAAAAACCGTGCGATCTCATGCTCTCACCCACGCGCTTCGACATTGCAGATGCAGTTTTGGGGTCAAGTACATTGTCCATTACCACGATATCCGAATCTATGTCTTTCAGCAGGAACGGGAAATTAGCTTTTCCGAACCTGAGATATACATAGCCGTACGCGCAGATTAGCGTCAGAAGCGGGGATATTATGAAGCCTGCCCACAGCCCGTTCAGACCGAAGATCAATGAACCGAGTATCGGCAAAAGTATATATAGTGCGCCGTTCTGGAGCATTGCAAAAAACAGAGCCATGCGGATACGGTCTATCAGCATATAGTAAGAAGTCGTCAGTGATACCACGCTGCACAGCGTAAATCCTGAACATACTATCCTTATAGCGGCAATGGAAGGTTCAAGCGTATCACCCTCATGTATGCCGAAAAGACCGCAGAACTGCTTTGCAAAAACAAATATCAGTCCGGTAGCTATAATTCCTTCAAGAACTGCCGCTTTAAACCCAGATTTCATAACTCTCCTGATAAGCACATGGTTCTTCTCTCCGAAATATGTACCTATAAGCGGCTGCATCGCCATTCCGACACCGTCAAGCACGACGCTGAACTCTATAAGGTTTACAACAACGGCAAGTGTCACAAGTGCCGATTGACCGTAATTTGCCGACACATACCCTATCATGACGTAATCCATCAGTGACCAGCAAAGATATACCGAAGAGTCAACGATGCTGTAACGCGATGTCAGCAGGAAGTCCCTGAAAGACAGATGCCATACAAAACGAAGCGAATTACCCTTGCGGAAGTAATGCCAGATGCAGGTCAGGATACCGAGTCCGTTTCCGATGATCGAGCCGAGTATGATACCGGTCATTTCCATGAAATTTGTCAGTATGACCGAGAATAAAACATTTCCGCCTACCTGGAAGCCGTAGCATATATTGTTGCACAGCTCGTCTCCGTCGCTGTAAACCATCTGTTCGAGATAGAATACAACTATCGTCAGAAATGCGTTGATCGGAGTAAGACGATAATACTGAAGTGCATGATCCAGTATTTCTCCTGTGATGCCGTTCAGACTGAAATAAACGTCCTGTATAAGGAAGATAGTCAGCGCTGATATAAGTCCGATAGAGACGCTTATTATCAATCCCTGGCTGTATATCTCGTCAGCGCGTTTCTTTTTCATTGCTCCTATCTCTCTTGTATAAACGATGCCTACGCCTGTCGATACAAGATCGCCGAAGAATGTTACTATACCGGTTATCGGTGTAATTGCATTTATTGCGGCTACGCCTGTCGGTCCGATGAAATATCCTGCAATGATACTGTCACAAAGAAGCATGAAGTACATGACCGCTTTAGTGAATGTACCGGATATGAACATTGAACTGAATTTCCGCTCACAAAAACCTTTCATTTTTCCCCTCCGAGATGTTTGGTATGATCTGTTGATAAACAGCTTTGACTGTCCGCATCTGAGCCTTAAAGGAAAACGTCTGTGATAAATACGTCAGTAACCGCGTTCCTGAAAATATCAACACAACCTATTGTTACATTATATCACATTTTGGTTATACTGTAAAGAGCTTATTTCAGGGAACCTCTAAAAAAACTTTTGAGAGAAGTGGTATTTTGGAGGTTCCCTGAAATTAAATTTGTTTTTTTGCCCAATTATATTGATTTTTCTTCCGGAATATGGTATAATAAATACAAATTCAAAGCTGAGACATAAAAGGGAGGAGTGTTATTATGAAGATAACCGCGTTCAATCCGCAGATCATAACCAAAGATGCAGAAGAGTTAACAGATCTGTTTGAAGAGCTTGGGTTCGAGAAGCGCCATACCAAAAAGAATATAGGGGAGAGAAATGTTGTAGATATAGTGATGAAGAACTCCGACGGATTTCATCTTGACATCTCTCAGCCGGAAATGGAACTTCCTCATGATATTCAGGCTATCCGTATCAATGTAAGAGATTTTGAAGAAGCTTATGAACTGTTTATTTCACGTGGTTTCAAAAATTTTTACGGCGATGAACGGGTATATACGCCAAGTTCAAAATCTGCAGTACTTCTGGCACCTACAGGATTTGTTATAAATCTTGTTGAGCATATTAAAGACCACGACTAACAGGAGGTATTCACAATGAAATTCACATCGTTCAACCCGCTTATCGTTACCAAAAATGGTGAGGAGACCATCAGGCTTTTTGAAGCGCTCGGCTTTGAGAGGCAGCACACCAACAGCAATGTTGACGGCCGGAACATCACAAACGTTACAATGAAGGACCCTAACGGCTTTAAGATCGATATTGCAAACTCTCCCAATACTGAACATGATCTTACTATAATCAGAATGAATGTAGATGATTTTGATGAAGCTTATAAGTTCCTCACAGACAGAGGCTTCGTAAACACAAGCGGAAGGATCGTTGAGATGAAGTCTTCAAAATCGGCTATGCTGAGATCACCTTCCGGATTTGCATTTGATCTCTGCCATCACATAAAAGATCATGACTGATTTTAAGGAGAAAACACACCATGAAGATCACTTCGTTCAATCCGCTGATCGTTACCAAAAATGCAGAGGAAACGATCAAGCTCTTTGAAGAGTTGGGGTTTGAAGCAAAGCACACGAAGACCGGCATCACCGATGAGAATATGACCTCAGTATCGATGAAGAATGCAGACGGCTTCCGCGTTAGCATTACGAAAGCAGATAATGTACCGCAGGACATCTGCTCAATAAGAATGAATGTCCGTGATTTCGACGAAGCCTATGAGTTTCTGATATCAAAAGGCTTTAAGAACACGCAGGGCGATAAGGTCGCTGATACAGGCACTTCAAAGGCAACTATGCTGGTATCTCCTTCCGGTTTCACTATCGTCCTTATTGAGCACATCAGAAAAGAATGACGGCAATGAACGACAGTTTATTTGCAAATATAATTGTATGTAATATCATGCAGTACAGAAAGGAAAAATCATTATGAAGATCACATCTTTCAATCCTATAATAACCACCGGTCATTACGATGATGTGATAAAACTCTTTGAAGAGCTGGGATTTGAGAAGAAACACCTCACCACAAATATCGACAACAGAGGTATAAATTCCGCTACCCTGGAAAATGCTGACGGATTTCGCTTGAATATCAGCGATATCAAGGATTACACACAGGACACAATGAGTATCAGAATGAATGTCGATAACTTCGACGAAGCTTATGATATTCTTATAAAGCACGGATTCAAGAACCCCCGAGGTGATAAGACGATCGATTCAAAGAGCTCAAAGGCGGCGACAATGGTTTCACCTTCCGGTTTTTCAATAAGCCTTGTACAGCACATAAAAGACCACGACTGATCTTTCAGCCTGTCCGGGAAACCTGACAGGCTGTAAACTATTTTTCGGAATACTGCCGTTTGAGGTGACAAAATGAATTTACTTGAAGAAGCGATAATCTATTCAACGATCATGCATCAGGGAAAACTGAGAAAAATAAACGGTTCTCCGTATATACTGCACCCGCTTGAAGTCGCACAGATACTTTCCGGAATGACTGATGATATGGAGATAATCGCTGCCGGCGTGCTGCACGATATCGTTGAGGACACCGACGGAACGCTGAAAGAGATAGAAAAGCGCTTCGGGAGCAGGGTCGCTCAGCTTGTTGATTCCGAGACTGAAGAAGAATATCCGGGAGAGGACAGATCCGCAACATGGAAGAGGCGCAAGGAAGAAAGCCTTGAAAAGCTGAAAACCGGCACCGATATCGGAGTAAAGATGCTCTGGCTTGCCGATAAGCTTTCAAATATGCGCTCGCTTGCCGGCTCTTACGGAGAAATGGGCGAGAAGATATGGGATTATCTCCACCAGAAGGATCCGGAGATACATAAGTGGTACTACAAGACTGTAGCGGAAAACGTCGAAATGGAGCTAAACAAGACCGGCGCCTACAAAGAGTACATCGACAGGATAAACTACATCTGGCCGGGCACATTTGATACTTCAAAGACCAAGTACAAGGAGTACCGCGAGATAGATGTTTCGGGCTGTGAACGTATCGGCAAAGGCGCAAAGGCTGAGGTTTACCGCTACGACGAAGAGCTTATCGTCAAGGTTTACAACGAGAAGAACACCTACAAGGACGTTGAGCGCGAGATAGCGCTTGCGAGAAGCATATTCGTGCTCGGACTGCCTACAGCGATATCATTCGGCATCGTGTCTGTCGGAAAAGGCTACGGGTCAATGTTTGAGCTGATAGACGCAAAGACCATTTCTGAACTTATCGCAAAGAATCCCGAACATACCGACTATTATGCGGGAGTAATGGCTGAGCTTGCATTACAGATACACAGCACCTGTCCGGATAACGGAAAGCTCTTCCCGAAAGCGTCCGCATATATCGACAGCTGGATCAGAAGGGCAAAGCTTGGAGAAGATATCGAGAAAAAACTGTTTGATATCATAGCGGCGCGTCCGGTGTCGGAATGCCTTGTTCACGGCGATCTCCATACGGGAAACGTGTTCCTCTCAAACGGTGAACCGCTGTTCATAGACGTTGACAGAATGGCGATAGGGGATCCGATAGTTGACCTGAGCAGTATGTATCTTTTCTATGTCGGATATGCGGAGCTTGACCCGAAGATCATCGAAGATTTTATGGGCATCTCAGCACAGACAGCTGCCGAGTTTTATTACAGTTTCATCAGGCAGTATCTCAGGACCGATGACAGATCGGAGATCGAAAAAGCTGTCCGCAGTTCGTCGCTGTGGGCATTTGTCAGACTGATCGGTCAGATAAAGAAAAAGCCTCTTTCCGATAAGGATAAGGAAGCGGTGAAAATACTTACGGAAAAGGTCAGATCGCTTACTGAATGATCGTAAGATCAATTGGCGGATAAGATGTCTATTCGATGTACCGTAAAAAACGTACAGCCTGATTTCTTTTCACAACTGCAAAAGTGCAGGGAAAATGATTTTTCCCTGCACTTTTTGTACCTGATCCGTCAGCATGAGCCTGTAAAGTTACTGAGTGATATTTCCTTCAATGTGGATCCTTCCGTCATCAGAAGTGTACACAAGATCTTTAACAGCATTTCTCAGAAGCTTTGCCGAGATCGATTCATCATCTTTCATCGGATCTCTGAGGGTACCGATATAGTCAACGGTAAAGTGAACGGTGTTGTTTTCCTGCGAGTATTCAAAATTGAAAACTGCCTCGGTATTATCATCAAAGTTTATAAACTCTCTGTTCACGCAAAGCTCTTCTGCGATAGTCAGAAGCCTGAAGTTCAGATCCTGAGGTATCATGTATTTGTGAGAGAAGCTGTCTACCTCATGTATGAGTGCTAAAGCATCGTCTTTATTGACCCTGAGTTTATAGGTAAATATTCTGAGATGATTTATAAACTGACGTGTTTTGTCTTTTGAAGGTGAAGTAAATATCTTATCGGGTTCTCCCTCTTCATAGATCACACCTTCGTCCATATAGAACACACGGTTTGAAACATCTCTCGCAAATTTCATCTCATGTGTGACAATTAGCATCGTCATACCTTTCTTTGCAAGATTCTTTATGACTGTGAGCACCTCTCCGACCATTGTCGGGTCAAGTGCCGAGGTAGGCTCGTCAAACAGCATGATCTCAGGATCCATTGCAATAGCCCTTGCAATAGCGACACGCTGCTGCTGACCGCCGGAAAGCTCTGACGGGTAATTATAAGCTTTCGCCATAAGTCCAACAGTATCAAGAAGCGCCATTGATCTTTCAAAGGCTTCTTGTCTGCTGCGCTTTAACAGTTCGGTCTGTGCGAGCATGATATTTTCTACGACAGTCAGATGTGAAAACAGGTTGAATGATTGGAATACCATTCCGATACGGCGGCGCAGCATACTGTGGTCGTATCCCGAAGCAAGTGTGTTCTCACCGTCAAACAGTATCTTGCCCTTGTCAGGTATCTCAAGATGATTTATAAGGTTAAGGAGCGTGCTCTTTCCGGTGCCGGACGGACCTATGACTGAGATAACGTCACCGGTCTTTACTGTGCAGCATACATTTTTAAGCGGAGAAACATCTCCGAAACTCTTAGCAAGGCCGTCTATTGCAAGCAGCTCCTCGCAGCTGCCGGAGGACCTGACCTCTGTGATATCTTTTGCTGCGGTTTTATCCTTGTTGATATCATTAAGTCTGCGGGCGGGGTCGTTGTTGCTGAATCTTGTGCTTATCAGCTTCATTATCAGAATAAGAATATTTGAAAGCAGGAAGTAAATGACTGCTGCTGTCAGCAGCGGGAAGAAAGCGTCGTATGTACGGCTTCGTATGATATCCGTTACCTTTGTAAGATCCATTACAGATATATATCCCGCAACGGACGTAAGCTTTACCATTGATATGAGCTGACCGCTGTAAACCGGAAGGATATGCTGCATTGCCTGCGGAAGCACGACTTTGACAAATCCGTGCATGGTAGTGAATCCAAGCGCTTTTGCAGCTCGCGCCTGCCCGGGCGGGACCGCCTCGATACCGCTTCTGAATATCTCCGCAGCATACGCGGCAAAGTCAAGTGAAAATCCTGCCACGCATATAGCGAAAGCGGGGATTGTGTCATTGTTGAATATAAGGTAGTAAAGGACCATGAGCAGTACAATGATAGGTATTCCCTGTACCGCCTTGATATAGAGCTGCGCAAAAGCTGTAACGGCGCTGTTGCGGCTCATTCTCATGCGGCAGATCACCGCACCGAGTAAAGTTCCGATAACTCCGGAAAGAAGAGACAGCAGCAGTGTCGTGCCCAGACCGCTGAGCACCATTTTCCAGCGGTCATCATTTATGAAGTTTATCCTGAATCCGTTCACAAGCTTCTTCACGAGTACTTCCGCTTTTGAAGCCGTTATCACTTCGGGCTCGATGCGTTCAACGATGTACATATAGCTTCGCATGACGCTGTTAGTGATGTTCAGCTGCTCAAGTCTCTCCGGAGTTATGAACACTGCATCTGCCATGATATCGTATGTGCCCGATGTAAGACCGGCGACCTGCGTGGGATAGTCAACGCACTCGAACTTGGGCTCATAACCGTATTCAAGGCAGAATCTGTCAACAATATCTATAAACATTCCCGTAGGCTGATCGCCTTTGAAGAATGTCATCGGAAACCATGTTCCCGGGGTGCATACGTGAAGAATACCGTTTTCGCCCGAAAATGTGTATTTCAGCTCAGAATCGCCGTCTTCGGGCATATTTGTCCATTTACTTATAATTTTCTGGTATTCACCGTTTGAACCCATCTTTTCAAGGAATTGATTGAATTGTTTTTTCAGGTTATTTCCTTTTTCGTCCTTTCGGGTACCGAATCCGTATTCTATAACAGTAAGCGGCTCATATATGTACGCCAGATCCTTGTAATTCTCATTTATCATGGCGAGCTGAGTATAATACGCGGCGGCCGCATCGACCTTTCCGCTTTCAAGGGCGGCAAACATATCCGCAAAATTATTGTAGTTCTCTATCTGAGAGCCGGGTATCAGATTTTCCGGCATCACCGAAAGCTCAGAGCCTGTAATTCCGGCTATCTTTATGCCGGGGCGTTTAACGGACTCAAGGTCATGGCGGTTAGGTGTATAGCTGTAGTTGGAGGAAGCTATGATCACAGATACGTCCGAATAAATATCCGGCTGTGAGGGAAATACCGAGTTTTTATTTGAATTCATCATTACGGTGAATTGCGGATTATTTCTGAGTATGGCTGCTACCTCATTGTTGGGTGCGAAGAATCCGTCTATAGAGCCGTTTGACAGAAGCGCGGACAGCATGGAATAATCATCTGCATTTACGATCTTTGAATCCGGCCATGTTTTTTTCGACAGATCCACAAGCTCCGAATTTTCAACTGCACCTATCGTCCTGCCGTTAAGATCGCTGATATTTTTCCATTCGCCGCGCTCTCCGACAGTGGTTGCTGTCCCTATCACCTGCGGCAGCAGGATTATAAGCAGAACGATAAAACAGATCACTATCTTTGCAAGAAGAATTTTCTTTTTTCTTCTCTTTTCTTCTTTCATGTGTATATCCACCTTTTATTGTTATATTGTGCTTAAAAAGTCTTCATTCAGTTCGTTTTGTGCAGCCTGATATTTACGGTCATTCAAGATGTATATTGGTTCCCGAGTCTATCTCACGGTGAACTTTCTTCATGGTTTTTCTGTCCATATCGGGCCATTCGTTGACTTTCTGAGCTTTGTGAGTGACCAGAAAAGCTTTTTCCGAACACAGAGCGATAGGGGTATCGGAAAGCGAGTCCGAATAAAATTTATCTATTACCGGAAATCCATGATCGAAAATGTATCTTGCCTTTTCTTTTGCGAACATGAGATTGTTCAGTAAAACATGGTACTCACGATCATATTCTGACGCAATGAAATTTACGCCGAGCCTTCTTGCGGCCGGCGCAATGATACATTCGGGAGAAGCGCTTATTATAAGATCGTCGGATCTCTTCTGCGCAAGATACCATGATGATATTTTTTTCTCATGCTTATCCCAGAATTTTTCGATCTGCACATCGAAATCATCTGTCATTCCGAGAAAGCGGAACAGCTGAAGGATCAACTTGTATTTTGGTATCTTTCCGATCTTATACAAGAGCAGATATAATGCTGTTTTCGGCGCATAAGTAAAGCAGAGTACAGGCTTTCTGACCATGCACCATATTAAAAAGTCTAATGTGCAGTTTGGATAATATATAGTTCCGTCAAAGTCATAAACATTCATCTGACTGTCTCACCGGCTCTCTGCTAAGGCTGACACGCACAAAGACTGTGCGTGAACTGCTTTTATCCGCGGCATCGTGCCATGCTTTTCGCGGTATTGCCTTAATGTCTGCTGATAATTGAAGGTGTCTGCTGTTAAACCATTTTTACGGTTTTCAGCCAATAACTGCCAAAAGGCAGTTATTGAAGACACATTAATTATACCCTATAGACCTGTAAAAGTCAAGTTCTTCTTTGCCTCAGTAAAGCCTTCTGGTGTTGATTTTTTGTACAATAATGAAAAAAACTATTTACAATAAAGCAGATCAGAAAACATCGGCAGGCAATGCCGTCATAAAAGAAAGGAAGATAAAATTGAATAATTCAGTTATCAAAAGATTGATCGCAGGGTTTTCAGCAGCGGCTATGCTCGCTGTGGGCGCAGGCTGCGGCAGCGGAAATAATGCGACAACATCAGGTACCGCGGAAGTAACATCAGAACCGTCGGGAACTGATGACTCGCTTGAAAAAGTCCTGAGCGCAAAACAGCTCATTCTCGGACTCGATGCAAGCTTTCCGCCCATGGGATTCACAGATGAATCCAACAATATAGGGTACCTCTAAAAACCGCTTTGAATAGAGAAAATGAGATGATTGCGCCAAATGCAAGGAAAGGCTCCGAAAGCTTGCTGACGCAAGGTGAGGAGA
>CAMOKN010000152.1 GCA_946617595.1 uncultured Clostridia bacterium | reverse complement strand
TTCCGTCATCTTGCACAGAAATTCCTTGACTTGCGCCAGCAAGCCTGCGTCATTTCTGTACAATCTGACGAAAAGTCTGACGGCGCAATTCACGTACAATCTTTGTGCGGTATAGCCTTTACATTTTAAATTGAATGTGTTATAATATTTCCATCAATGCATTTTAAGGAGGAAACGCCTATGTATGCCATGAAGCTAATTGCACCCTGCAAGGATTATATCTGGGGTGGGACAAGACTCAGAGATGAATACGGAAAGATATCAGACGCAGAAAAAGTTGCCGAGAGCTGGGAACTTTCCTGCCATAAGGACGGCAGAAGCATAATAGCGAACGGAGAGTATTCCGGAAAAACTCTTGAGGAATATATAGAAAAAGAGGGAAAGAAAGTTCTCGGTAAGAACTGCGGACGTTTTGAGTATTTCCCCATTCTGATAAAGCTCATAGACGCAAAGGATAACCTGTCTGTACAGGTCCACCCTAATAACGAGTACGCTCTGCGCGTTGAGGGCGAATACGGCAAGACCGAGATGTGGTATGTTGTAGATGCGGAGGAAGGCGCAGAGCTCCTCTACGGCTTTAAGCATGAGATCACACGTGAAGAATTTGCCGAGCGCATAAAAAACAATACATTGCTTGAGGTAACAAATAATGTTCCGGTACATAAAGGAGATGTTTTCTTCATCGAATCCGGTACCCTGCACGCCATAGGAAAGGGCATTCTTATTGCCGAGATACAGCAGAATTCAAATACAACTTACAGAATATATGACTACGGCAGAGTGGGCGCGGACGGAAAGCCCCGCCAGCTCCATATCGAGAAGGCATGCGAAGTGACTAAGCTTATCCCTCCCACTCGTCCGACAAAGCCGCAGGGAAGCAGGATACAGAAGGACGGGTATGCAGAAACTCTGCTTGCGACCAGCGAATACTTCAATGTGAACAAGCTTGATATCGACACAAATGCAGCGCTCGAAGCAACTGATGCTTCATTCAATTCTCTGCTCGTACTTGACGGAAAGTTCAGACTTGGGGACATTGAGCTTAAAAAGGGAGAAAGCTGCTTTATTCCCGCAGGTTACGGAAAATATGATCTTGAAGGAAGCGGCGAAGTTATCCTGACGGATATAGTCTGAAGGAGGGGTATAATGAAATACTATATAGGAATAGATATAGGCGGCACAAATATATCAACCGGCGTTGTTGACGAGACATATAAAATAGTAGGACGCGGCAAAATAAAGACCGGAAGCGTCCGCCCGTATGAAGAGGTGCTTGCGGATATCATCGAGACGGTTAAGCTTGCGGCAGATGACGCAAAGATCGACATGGAGGACGTCCGCTGGATAGGCGCCGGCTGTCCGGGAACCTGCAATTCGGATACCGGCATTGTGGAGTATTCAAACAATCTCGGCTGGAACAATGTTCCGCTGCTTGATGATATAGAGAAAGCTTTTGATAAGAAGACATATATCGACAACGATGCAAATGCGGCAGCTTACGGAGAATTTCTCGCCGGTGCTGCAAAAGGTGCGAAAAATGCTGTCGTGATAACGCTTGGGACCGGAGTCGGAGCCGGAATAATCATAAACGGGAAGATCTTTTCCGGAACCAACTTTGCCGGCGGCGAAATAGGACATACCGTTATTGTCATTGACGGATATCAGTGTACATGCGGACGAAAGGGCTGCTTTGAGACTTACGCTTCGGCTACCGGACTTGTCCGCATGACAAGAGAAGCTCTCGAACAGCACCCGGAGAGCAAGCTTACTCAGCTTGTGGAGGCTGACGGCAGAGTAAGTGCGCGGACCGCGTTCAATGCCGCAAAGATGATGGACGATGTCGGTCAGGCGGTCGTTGACAGGTATATCAGGGCGCTCGCCTGCGGTATCACCAATACTATTAATATATTCCAGCCGGATATCCTCTGCATAGGCGGCGGTGTGTGCAACGAGGGTGACAATCTTCTTATCCCGCTGAAGAAGCTTGTGGCGGAGGGCATTTATTCCAAAAACAGCAGCAAGAACACAGAGATCTGCGTGTGCAGTCTCGGAAATGATGCCGGTATCATCGGTGCCGCCATGCTCGGAAAGAGCGCAGAGGGTGGGATACTCAAGAACGTATTCGGAAAGAGCTGAGGCGCAGCCCCGATCCGTTAAAAGAAAGGACAGAATATGATGAGAAGTGATCTTATGAAAGAGGGAGTGAGCAGACTCCCTCACCGTTCGCTGTTAAAGGCTCTCGGACTTACCGACAGCGAGATAAAAAAGCCGTTCATCGCGGTAGTATGCGCAAAGAGCGACTATGTTCCCGGACATATGCATCTGGGCGAACTTTCGCAGGCAGTAAAGGACGGGATACGCAATGCCGGAGGTGTACCTTTTGAATTTTACACCATCGGCGTTTGTGACGGACTTGCAATGAATCACAAGGGTATGAGATATTCGCTCGCGTCCCGTGAGCTCATTGCTGACAGCATCGAGGTAATGCTCACCGCTCACCCGATCGACGGCGTTGTATTTATCCCGAACTGCGACAAGATAGTTCCCGGAATGATACTTGCGGCAGCAAGAATGAACCTTCCGTCCATTTTCGTGAGCGGCGGTCCCATGAGCTCGGGTCATGTCCTCGGAAAGCGTATCGGTCTTTCCGAAACATTTGAGGTCGTCGGACAGTACGCCGACGGAAAGATCACGGACGAGCAGCTTATGGAATACGAGAACAAATCATGTCCTACCTGCGGTTCATGCTCCGGAATGTACACCGCGAATTCTATGAACTGCCTGACAGAGGCTGTCGGACTTGCTCTGCCGTTCAACGGTACCGAGCCGGCTGTTAATTCTGCAAGAAGAAGACTTGCGAAAGAAGCCGGTGAACGCAGTGTAGCACTGGTGAAGGAAAATATCCGTGTTCTCGATATCCTTACCAGAGAAAATATGCTGAATGCGCTTGCAACGGATATGGCAATAGGCGCTTCGTCAAATACCGTGCTGCACCTCCTCGCTATTGCGCATGAAGCAAAGGTCGATATCACCATAGACGATATAGATGCCATGAGCAGAAAGATACCCCAGATATCCAAGCTCAACCCTGCAAGCAGCATCTTTATCGAGGATCTTAACGAAGTCGGCGGAATACAGGCGATACTTAACGAGCTGGCAAAGAAAGATCTCATCTATCCTGATGTAATGACAGTCACCGGTACCCAGCGCGAAAGACTCGCAAAGGCGAAGTCGGCAGACGGAACTGTTATCCACCCGATAGATGCACCCATACGCGCTGACGGCGGTATTGCGATACTCAAGGGCAACCTCTCTCCGGAGGGCGCTGTTGTGAAGCAGGGCGCCGTAAAGCCGGAGATGATGGATTTCACCGGAACCGCGAAGGTATTCGACGGTGAGCAGGAAGCTTATGATGCTATCCTGAACGGAGGTATCTCAGCAGGAGATGTTGTTGTTATCCGATATGAGGGACCCAAGGGAGGACCGGGAATGCCCGAAATGCTCTCGCCTACGGCAGCTATCGCCGGCAAGGGACTTGACGGAAGCGTTGCGCTCATAACTGACGGACGTTTCAGCGGTGCAAGCAGAGGTGCTTCTGTCGGACATATCTCGCCTGAGGCTGCCGAAGGCGGACTTATCGCATTTATCGAGAACGGCGACAAGATACACATTGATATACCGAACAGAAAGATAGAGCTGCTCGTTTCAGATGACGAGATCGCAAAGAGAAAAGAAAAGGGAATACTCCCGCCGAAGCCGCTTGACGGTTATCTGAAGCGTTATGCCGGAATGGTCCGTAACGCAAGCGTGGGCGCGGTATTCAAGGACTGAGGATTTTGACTTGCTGAGGAGATAATTTGGACAGATTCGTACTGAGATCACCATATAAGCCCACCGGCGATCAGCCGGAGGCAATAGACAAGCTGGTAAAGGGAATAGAGAACGGCGAGAAGGAACAGGTATTGCTCGGAGTCACCGGCTCCGGCAAGACCTTTACCATGGCGAATATCATCGAGCGCATCAACCGCCCGACGCTTGTTCTTGCTCATAACAAGACACTTGCGGCACAGCTTTGCAGCGAGTTCCGCGAATTTTTCCCGGATAACGCCGTGGAGTATTTCGTGTCGTACTATGACTACTATCAGCCGGAAGCGTATATCCCTTCTACCGATTCATACATCGAAAAGGACAGCGCCATTAACGACGATATAGACCGGCTGCGTCACTCTGCGACTTTCTCGGTCGCAGAGCGGCGCGATGTTATCGTTGTGTCCTCCGTTTCATGCATCTACAGTCTTGGCAGCCCGGAGGAATACCGCTCAAACACAGTTTCTCTGCGCAAGGGCATGGAACTCGGACGCGACGAGCTTGTCAAGCGGCTGATACAGATGCAGTATGAGAGAAACGATGTGAACTTCATACGTAACAAATTCCGTGTACGCGGCGATACGGTGGAGATATTCCCGGCAGGCGCGACTCAGGAGAATGCTGTTCGTGTCGAGTTTTTCGGTGACGAGATAGACCGCATTTCGGAATTTGAGGTGGTCACCGGCATTGCGAAGAGGGAGCTGCTGCACGCGGCGATATTTCCTGCATCTCATTATATCGTCGGGCGGGACAAGCTTGAAGCTGCGCTTAATGATATTGAAGCCGAAATGGAACAGCAGGTCGAGAAATTCACGGCGGAGCATAAGCTGATAGAAGCTCAGCGCATAGCCGAACGCACTAAGTATGATATGGAAATGCTCCGTGAGATCGGAACGTGCAAGGGTATCGAGAACTACTCCCGTGTTCTTGCGAGAAGACCTCCCGGAAGCACTCCTGTAACTCTGATAGACCATTTTCCGAAGGATTTTCTGCTGCTGGTAGATGAAAGTCATGTGACGCTGCCGCAGGTAAGGGGAATGTTCGGGGGTGATTCGGCAAGAAAGAAAAACCTTATCGAATATGGGTTCCGTCTGCCGTCTGCCTATGACAACAGACCGCTGAATTTTGATGAATTCTACTCAAAGATAAATCAGGCGGTGTATGTTTCGGCGACTCCGGGTCCGTTCGAAAAGGAGCACGCCACGGTCATTGCCGAGCAGATAATACGTCCTACGGGACTTGTGGATCCCGAGATCATCGTAAAACCGACTGACGGTCAGATAGAAGATCTTGTCTCGGAAATAAATCTTCGCATTTCACGCAACGAGCGTGTGCTCATAACCACTCTCACGAAGAAAATGGCTGAGGATCTGACAAAATACCTCGAAAAGCTTGAACTGAAAGTGCGCTATATGCATCACGATGTTGATACTATAGAGCGAATGGAGATAGTGAGGGATCTGCGTCTGGGAGAATTTGACGTTCTGGTCGGGATTAATCTGCTGCGTGAAGGACTTGATATTCCGGAGGTATCGCTTGTGGCGATCCTTGATGCGGACAAGGAAGGATTCCTGCGAAGCGAATCGTCGCTTATACAGACGATAGGCCGAGCTGCGAGAAACGCAGGAGGTCAGGTCATCATGTACGCCGACACTGTTACCGGAAGCATGGAGAATGCGATAAACGAGACTAACCGCCGCCGTGAGATACAGATGAAGTATAACGCGGATCACGGGATAGTTCCGAAAACGATAATCAAGGAAGTCCGCGACATCATCGACATCTCCGCAAAGGATGAAAAGATAGGCAAGAAGCCGAAGTCAAAACTCACCGCAAAAGATAAGGACAAGCTGATAACTCAATATACGGCTATGATGAAAGAAGCGGCAAGGGTGCTCGACTTCGAGCAGGCGGCTTACTTCCGCGACAAGATAAAAGAATTGAAAGAAGGGAAGTAAAGTTTCTTCGCAATACAGTTTTTCTGACAGCACATATCCGTTAAAAATATGTGTAAAGTTTTTTGGAAAGGGGGTTGGGGAAAACCTTTTGTTCACGGCACGATGCCGTTCAGAAAGTTTCCAAAAGGCCGCAGGATGAGGTCAATAAAGAAACTTCCGACACAACAGGTTTTCCCCGATCTCAAGCGAAGCGACTGCTGTTTTATGGCAAACGATAAAATAGTAATAAGAGGTGCAAAAGAGCACAACCTCAAAAACATAGATGTAACTATCCCGCGCGACAAGCTCGTTGTGTTCACGGGACTGTCGGGGTCGGGGAAATCCTCACTCGCGTTCGATACGATCTACGCCGACGGTCAGCGCCGATATATGGAGAGTCTTTCTTCGTATGCGAGAATGTTTCTCGGGCAGATGGAAAAGCCTAATGTTGAAAGCATAGAGGGGCTTTCGCCGGCGATCTCTATAGATCAGAAGACTACCTCGAACAATCCGCGTTCTACGGTCGGAACAGTCACCGAGATATATGACTATCTGCGTCTTCTGTACGCCCGTATCGGGGTTCCGCACTGTCCTGTGTGCGGCAGGGAGATAAGCCAGCAGACGGTAGATCAGATAGTCGATCAGATAAAAGAACTCGGAAACGGCACCAAGATACAGGTGCTTGCGCCTATAGCAAGAGGGCGAAAGGGCGAATACGCGAAAGAACTGGAATCCCTGCGCAAGTCGGGATTTGTGCGTGTGCGTATAGACGGTATCATGTACGATCTTTCCGAGAAGATAAAGCTTGCAAAAAATATCAAGCACAACATCGAAGTGGTCGTTGACAGACTTGTTGTGAAGGACGACATGGACGCACGTCTCACTGACAGCCTTGAAACTGCCGGAAAGCTTACCGACGGACTTATATACATTGACGTTATCGACGGCGAGGAGCTGCACTTCTCGCAGAACTACGCCTGCCCGGAACACAACATCAGTATCGACGAGCTTGTACCGCGTATGTTCTCGTTCAACAATCCGTTCGGCGCGTGTCCGCACTGCACAGGGCTCGGGATGTTCCACACTGTTGACCCGGATCTCGTAGTGCCGGACAAGAACAAGACTATCCGTGAGGGAGCTATACGGGCTGTCGGGTGGAACTCGCTTGACGATAATTCGATAGCAATGATGTATTACAGAGCGATCTCGAAACATTACGGAATTTCGCTCGATGTTCCCGTAAAGCAGCTGAAGCCGGAAGAACTCGGCATATTCCTGTACGGGACGGGCGGCGAACGCATAAGGGTAGATGTTCTGGACTCTTTTGGCGGCGGATACAGAAATTCCGACTTCGAGGGAGTGATAAACAATCTCGAACGCCGTTACAAGGACGGAAGTGATTCCGCAAGAGCAGAGATAGAGCAGTATATGCATGATACAAAATGTCCGGTATGCAACGGCGAGCGTCTGAAAAAAGAGTCGCTCGGAGTTACTGTCTGCGGAAAGAATATCAGTGATTTCTGCAAAATGAGCATTACCGAGGCATATTTCTTCGTAAACGGCATGGAGCTTTCAAAGCGTGATGCGATGATAGGAAAGCTTATTCTGAAAGAAATACGTTCAAGGCTGGATTTTTTGCGGAGCGTAGGTCTTGAATACCTTACTCTGTCGCGTGCGGCAGGCTCACTGTCCGGCGGTGAGAGCCAGAGAATAAGACTTGCGACTCAGATCGGAAGCTCGCTCATGGGAGTGCTGTATATTCTTGACGAGCCGAGCATCGGTCTGCATCAGCGTGACAATGACAAGCTTATCGGCACTCTCAAGAATCTGCGTGACCTCGGTAATACCGTTATAGTTGTCGAGCACGACGAGGACACTATGCGTGCGGCGGACTATATCGTCGATATAGGACCGGGTGCGGGAGTTCACGGCGGAGAGGTAGTGTGCTGCGGCACTGCCGAAGAAATAATGAAATGCAAAAAGTCGGTCACGGGGCAATACCTGTCCGGTGCGAAGAAGATACCTGTGCCGAAGACGCGCAGAAAGCCTGACGGCAGGGTGCTGAAAATAATCGGCGCGGCGGAAAACAATCTGAAAAACATAGATGTGGAGATACCGCTTGGGATTTTCACCTGCGTCACCGGAGTATCCGGAAGCGGCAAAAGCTCATTGGTGAATGAGATACTGTACAACTATCTTGCAGGCACCCTCAACAGGGCGAGAACTCATGTCGGCAAGTGCAGGAAAATTATCGGAGCAGAGCAGCTCGACAAGGTGATACAGATAGACCAGGCGCCTATCGGCAGAACTCCGCGTTCAAATCCTGCGACATACACCGGAGTTTTCACTGATATCCGTGATCTTTTCGCTTCTACGAACGATGCGAAAATGAAAGGTTACGGTACCGCGAGGTTTTCCTTTAACGTAAAGGGCGGACGATGCGAAGCCTGCGAGGGTGACGGAATAATCAAGATCGAGATGCACTTCCTGCCCGATGTTTATGTACCGTGTGAGGTGTGCAAAGGAAAACGCTACAACAGAGAAACGCTCGAAGTGAAATACAAGGGAAAAAACATCTACGATGTTCTTGAAATGACTATAGAAGAAGGCTGCAAATTCTTTGAGAATGTTCCGAAGATCTACCGTAAGCTCAAAACTCTGTGTGATGTCGGTCTTGGCTATGTGAAGATAGGGCAGCCTGCAACTACGCTCTCCGGCGGTGAAGCGCAGAGAGTAAAGCTTGCCACAGAGCTTGCGAGACGCGCTACAGGCAGGACTGTATATATCCTCGATGAGCCTACCACCGGACTGCATACAGCGGACGTGCATAAACTGATAGAAGTTCTTCAGCAGCTTGTGGATTCAGGCAATACCGTAATTGTTATCGAGCATAACCTTGATGTGATAAAGACTGCCGATCATATTATCGACCTCGGTCCCGAAGGCGGCGACAATGGGGGAACTGTCATTGCTCAGGGCACTCCCGAACAACTCGCTAAGATCAAGGCGTCTTATACAGGTCAGTATCTGAAAAAGATGCTTTCAGCAAAATAAAGACGATAGCGCACGCTATTTGTGCGGTATTGTCTTCAGGGTACCTCTGGAAAAATACAGAGGTACCCATAAGAATATTCTTTGCAAATAAATGTCAGGACTGTTTGTCCGGATTCTCACAGACTTCAAGAAAATCTTATGCTTCAAAAAGAACGTGATACTGATAGTTTGATCGGTATCTGCATTTGATGCGGATAAAATGATCTCAGCAGAGTATTTTTGCGGCTTTAACGAACCGCAAAAGTGCTCTTTTTCGGTTTAAATGCTTTAGCTGAACAGCCTGTTTCAGGTTTTTTATAAAAATTTACAAAAATACTTGTTTTATAATGGAAAATATGATATAATAGTACAGATTAAAAACAGATACGAAAGGAAAAGATGTATGAAAAAGATCGCTGTACTCGGTTTCGGAGTTGTCGGATCAGGAACCGTAGAGGTTTTCTATAAAAACAAAGAAGCCCTCGAAAAGAAAGCCGGAGATGAGCTCGATATCAAGTATATCCTTGAAGTGAGAGACTGCCCCGATGAACGCTACAGAGACAAATTCACAAAGAATTTCGATGAAATACTTAACGACCCGGAGATATGTGTGGTGGTTGAGGTGATCGGAGGTCTTAAATATTCCTACGGATATGTAAAGTCCAGCCTTGAAGCCGGAAAGAGCGTGGTCACATCAAACAAGGAGCTCGTTGCCGCAAAGGGCGCTGAGCTGCTTAAGATCGCAAGAGAACATAACGTGAACTTCTTCTTTGAGGCAAGCGTAGGCGGCGGTATCCCGATAATCCGTCCGCTTAACCAGTGCCTTTCCGCAAATGAAATAAATGAGATCGCCGGAATACTCAACGGTACTACCAATTTTATACTTACCAAGATGATAAAGGAAGGTATGGGATTTGATGAGGCTCTGAAGATCGCACAGGAACTCGGATATGCCGAGCGTGATCCTTCCGCCGATGTAGAGGGACTCGATACCTGCCGCAAGATCTGTATTCTCGCTTCCCTCGCTTTCGGCAAGCACGTTTATCCCGATAATATCCATACCGAGGGGATCACGAAGATCACCCTCGAAGATGTAAAATACTGTGAAAGCATGAACAGCGTCATAAAGCTTATCGGTTTTGCCTCAAAAAGAGGTGACGATATCGCCGTTATGACCTGCCCTGCGGTAATATATGAGGACAGCCAGCTTGCCGGCGTAAATGATGTGTTCAACGCTATTCTCGTCAGAGGCGATGCTACCGGTGATGTGGTATTCTACGGAAAGGGCGCCGGAAAGCTCCCGACCGCAAGCGCTGTGGTGTCAGATATCATAGTTGCGGCAAAATCGGAGAATTCGTCCAAGTCTATGCACTGGGAAGACTGCGGGCAGGATTTCATAATCCCCTATAAAAAGCTCAGCAATAAGTTCTATGTGCGTGCTAAGGCTGACAGAAAAGCTGTGGAGAGCATCTTCGGCGAGGTAAGGTTCTTGTCGCGTGACGGAGCGCCGGACGATGAATGCGCATTTGTTACACATCCGATAAATGAGGCTGAATTCGAGGAAAAATGCTCAGATCTGAACGTTCTCGGTTCGCTGAGAGTGCTTGAATACTGATAAAAACGGGCATACTTGACAGAAAGGACGATTTTACATGGCTTCACCAAAATACAGACGGATCCTTCTGAAGCTGAGCGGAGAGGCTCTTGCAGGAGAAAAGAAGACCGGACTCGATATCCCTACCATAAACAGTATCTGCCGGAGCGTAAAGCGCTGCTACGATGCCGGAATACAGATCGGAATAGTTGTGGGAGGCGGAAACTTCTGGAGAGGACGTTCGAGCGAGAACATGGACAGAGTTACCGCTGACCATATAGGTATGCTTGCAACTACGATGAATGCGCTTGCTGTAGGAGATGCGCTGAAGGAGCTGGGCTGCGACGTGAGAGTTCAGTCGGCTATTGCAATGAATGCGATCTGCGAGCCGTATATCCGCGAAAAAGCGCTGCGCCATTTTGAAAAAGGAAGGATCGTTATTTTCGGCTGCGGAACAGGCAACCCGTTCTTCTCAACAGACAGCGCGGCTGCACTCAGAGCTGCCGAGATAAATGCCGAGATCGTGCTGAAAGCAACAATGGTTGACGGCGTTTATGACAAGGATCCTCTCAAGTTCGATGATGCGGTAAAATATGAGACGCTCAGACACAAGGATATTCTCGTAAACGGTCTGAGAGTGCTTGACGGAACTGCGGCTGCAATGTGCATCGAGAATAACATACCGCTGATCGTGTTCGATCTCCACCGCCCGGATAACATCTATGACGCAGTGATGGGCGAAAAGGTCGGCACACTTGTAAGCAACCAGAGCTGAATAATTATTATGATATCGGACTGCCGCAGAAAGGCGGTCCTCTCGTCCGATAAAGTGCAGAAAGGAAGCATCACCATGAAAGAAACTATCAACAATACCGAGCAGAGAATGGAAAAGTGTGTGAAGTCTCTTGAAAAGGAGTTCTCCACTATAAGAGCAGGAAGAGCGAATCCGGCAGTCCTTGACAAGATAACTGTGGATTATTACGGAGTTCCCACACAGATCAACGCTATGGCGGCTGTGTCTGTTGCAGAAGCAAGAATACTTGTTATCCAGCCTTGGGACGCTTCTTCACTCAAATCAATAGAAAAAGCGATAATGGCAAGCGATATCGGTATTACTCCCACAAATGACGGAAAGACGATAAGGATAGTATTCCCCCAGCTTACGGAGGAGCGCAGAAAAGAGCTTTCAAAGCAGATAAAGAAATACGGTGAGGACGCTAAGGTCGCTGTAAGGAACTGCCGCAGAGACTGCATGGATAAGTTCAAGACAATGAAGAAAAACAGCGAGATCACAGAAGACGATGTCAAGGACGGCGAGAAGAAGGTACAGACTATTACCGACAAATACTGTGAGAAGATAGACAAGATCTGCGACGAAAAAGAGAAAGAGATCATGACAGTCTGATATGAGCTTTTGTCATTTCTGAATAGCATGCCGGACTACGGCGGTTCAGGCGCATACGTCATTTCCGGTGCATCTTATGCGAGGTTAATGAATGGAGAAAGACATAATACTGCCGCGTCACATCGGGATAATAATGGACGGCAACGGGCGCTGGGCAAAACGTAAGCACCTGCCGAGAACGGCAGGACACATACAGGGTGCGAAGACCTTTAAGAAATGCGCAAGACACTGTGCGGATCTCGGTATCGAATGCGTCACTTTTTATGCATTCTCGACCGAAAACTGGAAGCGCCCGAAAGAAGAAGTAGATGCGATAATGAAGCTGTTTTCGGAGTATCTGGATATCGCTCTGGATATTGCCGGAGATGAGATAGCTATAAGGGTCATCGGTGACCCTGAGCCGCTTTCGGATAATCTCAGGAAAAAGCTTGATAATGTCGTTGCTCAGACCGCAAAGAACACCGGTATGATCTGCAATATGGCGATAAACTACGGCGGCAGGGACGATATCGTGCGTGCCGCGAAGAAAATTGCGGAGAAAGGCATTCAGACCGGAGATATTAACGAAGAAAGCTTCTCGCAGCTGCTGGATACGGCAGGACTGCCGGACGTTGACCTGATAATCCGGCCGAGCGGAGAACAGAGACTGTCAAATTTCCTGATATGGCAGGCAGCGTATGCGGAGTATGTATTTATGGACGTTCTGTGGCCTGATTTCAAGGACTCAGACCTTGACAGGGCTATAGAAGAATATTCTTCAAGAAACCGTCGCTTCGGCGGGGTGTGATTGGTGCCGCATCAGAATGCATTCGGCAGCAATATGTTAGGAAACCGCTGATTAAATCCCGCACGCCGCTTGAACCACATCTTCAGCCGTCATCTTGTACAAATTTTCCTTGACATACGCCGGTATGGCTGCGAAAAATTTGTACAATCTGCCGACTGAATCTGTGGCACAATCGACATACGGTCTTTAATCATCGTATCCTTAGAAAAGAGTTGATCAAATGGCAAAGAGGTTACTTACCGCGGCAATAGGAGTTCCGGTAGGAATACTTATAATCTGGCTGAGCAGCCTGACACCGCACGTTATGGCCGGCGCTACGGTCATACTTTCGGTTATCGCGGTGTTTGAGGTCATTTCTGCCGCCAAATATTCAAAATACAAGAGCCTTACGGCACTGTGCCTGATCTTTTCGGGAGTGCTTCCGCTGTTCTTCTGCTATGATATTCTCAGAACTTACGCGGTACCGCTGGCGTTCTTGTTCCTTGTGCTGATGTTTGCGCTGACGCTTACAAGACACAAGGAGATAAAGTTCGATGAACTGGGATTTATGGTGATGTTCACCATACTGATACCAATGGCTATCGCTACGCTCGCTTTCTTTGATTTTCAGTGGCCGAAACACGGGACATTCCTTGTGGTATATACCCTTGTTACCGCGTGGATCGCGGACGGCGGAGCTTATTTTGCCGGGACATTCTTCGGAAAGCATAAGCTCAGTCCCGAGATCAGCCCGAAGAAAACATGGGAAGGCTTCTTCGGAGGGATGGTCACTACGATACTTTTTGCGGTGGGACTCGGGTATGGATATGAACTGCTTGACAAGCTCACTACCGGAGATAACCATTTTACGGTGAACATCTGGCTTCTTGTCATAATGGCATTTGTATCGACTTTCCTCGGACTGCTCGGAGATCTGATAGCTTCTCTTATAAAGAGGCAGTGCGGAGTCAAGGATTTCGGCAATATTCTTCCCGGTCACGGAGGGATAATGGACAGATTCGACAGCGTACTGCTGGTCGCTCCGTTTATTTATCTGATGTGCAAATTCATTTTCCCGATAACGGAGACAATAATAATGTAAGAAACGATTCCCCTGCCTTATGGGCGGGGGAATATCAGGTTAAACGGAGAACGGTCTGCGTGAAATACAGGCCGCAGGCAATTCCGGATATGAGAGAAACAAGTTATGAGTGAAACAAAGATACTTACCGTGCTCGGCTCGACCGGCTCGATCGGTACACAGACCCTCGATGTGGCGAGAATGCACGGTTACAGGATAAAGGCTATTACCGCGAACATGAATTCTGTTCTTGCGGAGAAGCAGGCGAGGGAGTTTATGCCGGAGACGGTATGCGTTACCGATGAAAGCGCGTATTCTGATCTGAAAGTACGGCTTTCTGATACCGGGATAAAGCTCACCTGCGGTAAAGAAGCTCTCTGCGAAACCGCCGCAATGAAAACGGATATGGTGATAAACGCGGTGGTAGGAATGGTCGGACTTGAGCCGACACTTGCCGCGATAGATGCCGGAAACCGTATAGGTCTTGCGAACAAGGAAACTCTTGTTACCGGCGGTGAGCTTGTAAAGGCTGCCGCAAAAAAGAAAAATGTCGATATTATTCCAATAGACAGCGAACACTCGGCTATTTTTCAGTCATTAATGGGAAATTCACAAAATAAAATAGAAAAAATAATACTGACCGCGTCGGGCGGACCTTTTTTCGGGTATAATAAGGAGCAGCTCCGGACGGTAACTCCTGAACAGGCTCTTAAACACCCGAACTGGAGCATGGGACGGAAAATAACCGTTGACAGCGCCACACTGATGAACAAAGGGCTGGAGCTTATCGAGGCGGTAAGGCTGTTTGATGTTGCTCCGGAAATGATCGAGGTGGTAGTCCACAGGCAGAGCATACTCCATTCTGCGGTGGAATACGAGGACGGAGCGGTCATAGGGCAGCTCGGCGTACCCGATATGAAGATACCGATACAGCTTGCGGTAACCTATCCAAAAAGACTGAAGTCGCTGTCTGCAAGGCTTTCTCTGTTTGATGTGGGGACCCTCACTTTCGAGCGTGCGGACGAGGAAACTTTCGTGTGTCTTGCGCAGGCAAGAAAAGCGATCGCAGCAGGCGGAACAGCTCCTGCGATACTCAACGGGGCAAACGAAGCCGCGGTCGCTGCTTTCCTTGGCGGAAAGATACCGTTCTACAGGATCGGTGAGCTTGTCTGTGAATGCTGCGGTGCAGTCCGGCATAAAGCGGAAGTTACGCTCGCTTCTGTTTCGGAAGCCGATAAAGAGGCGAGGGAATATGTTGAGAGGTCGCTGAGCCTGTGATAGGCAGCTGCTCCAGGGATCGCGGAAAGGAGAAACGCTTCGCGGTCACGCTTATACAAAAGGGAACCCCATTTGAGAGAAAACGAGTCATCCGCGTCGAATATTTCGTCAAGTCTCCTCACCTTGCGTGGTCTCCCCGGCAGCGGGGAGGTGTCGAGCTTGCGAGACAGAGGGTGTCTCCCCCGCTGGGGGAGGTGGCGAAGCCAGA
>CAMOKN010000151.1 GCA_946617595.1 uncultured Clostridia bacterium | reverse complement strand
CCCCACTGGGGGAGATGTCGCCGGAGGTGACAGAAGGGGATGACCGACAGACGAGCCCCGATCTGAACCCTCTCAAGCGCAGCGGCGACTTCTTGTTCAATATCTTGAAAAGTCCGGAAGTTCATCGAGGGTGATAAACAGCTCGTTGTTATAGGCGTAATCGAGTTCGGTGGCGTTTACGTGTGAATACTGGATAGTGCCGTTGCTGTTGATGATATAATCGCCTTTCCACAGAGCGAACCACAGCCAGTATGCGTTATCACGCACAAGATAATCGGGATTTGGTATCCTTCCGCACTCTGTAAGCGCGGTGAGCTTGCTCTTTATCGTATATCCGACAGCGTCCATCATGCGGGAATTTCCGGATATATCCGAGGTGCTGTAAATATCCATTCCAACAATATCTACATACTCGTCACCGGGGTAATAATCATAGCTTTCGCCGTCCCATATCCAGATTATGTTTGAAAGCTGATGATACTCGGTAAAACGCCTGAAAATGAACTTGTAGAGCCACAGATAGCCGTCCTTGTCCGCGCCCCACCAGTACCAGCCGTTTCCGGCTTCGGGAAGAGGTCTGAACAATACCGGGACATCTTCAGCTTCAAGGGTTTTCAGCTTCTGCGCAACAGCGTCAATGTCCGTTATAAGATCAAGACATTCTCTGCTTATTCGTCCGGTCTGAAAGTACGTTTCAAGAGATGCGGGATTCAGCGTCGGAACAAGATCGCTGTCGGTAACGGCTTTTTTTATGTCAAAATCAGTCAGACTCGTGAAGCAAGAGGGTTCGTCCGTAGGTGACTGCCAGTACCACGAATAGCTCACCAGCCCTCCGCCTTTCCACCAGCCTGCCGCGGTGCTTATCTCGTTCTCGTCGTTCTTGTCAAATCCCTTATAATGGTCGGTAAATATCCCTATGTCCGCGCAGCGTATGGCGCTGTAACGGTTTGTTGCCATATAGATCGCGTTTATTTCAGTATTTGTACCGGAGGAGCAGAACTGTCCGGTAAGCACGCGGTTTCCGTAAACATCTGCAAGATAGCGCTTTACTGTCTTTGCAGCAACACCGGCATTCGGGTCAACACATGAATTTGACACGCCGTATGCGAGCTTCTGCACGGTAGAACCGCTCTTTACCGTGATCTCATCAATATACGAAGTTCCGGCAATAGCCTGCGCGGTTATCTTGTTCTCGCCCCTGCCAAGATATACTCCCCTGAGCCAGTACGTCTCAAACTGATTGCCGCTTCCGGCATATACAGCGCCGCAGACCGTTCCGTCAAGCGTGGTGTAATCCCCGTCGGGACTGTTTATCTCGTTTTCTCCGCCTGCGATTATCGCAGTCTTTGTGTTATTGCTGCAAAGCCTCAGCCCTATGTCATAGTGCTGAGAAGTGGGAACAGTTATGGTCAGCGATGCCATGGCGTGATCCGAAAGGCATATAAAGCCGGTTCCGTTATAGCCTTCAAGACCGCTGTTATATACTTCCGCGTCAGAACCAAGCTCAAACTGCACAGTCTCCTCAAATTCTTCCGTTGTGATGATATACTCGGTGGGACGATACAGATCGTTGGAAAAATTATCGGGAATAATAACTGTTTCCTGCATTACGTCCTTTGTGCGGTCAGGGTCGTTCGGATCTTCCGTAATGCTGGTGTATTCCGGCGGAAGCGTGATCTGTTCATAATCTATCTTCCTGCCGCAAGCCGCCAGCACAAGAACAGACGCAAGAAAAAGTGCGGTGGATCTTCTCCTCTTCATCAGCTGCCTGTTCTCTCCTGAACCTTTATGACCGCCCTGTCCCCGTTTGTGATATAGCTGCTGAAATTCGCGGGGCGACCGTTTATCTCAAGCACTATCTCACTGTTCGGAACAGCGGGATCTATATTTATGCTGTTGAGCAGATCCAACAGTATATAATCTCCGTTTCTCGGAGGAAGAGTTACCATTTCACCGTTTATCTCGACTGTCATTCCGGCTCCGTTGAAAGGTATTGCATTCTTTGTCTCGCTGACAGGGGCGGCAGCTGCTGCCTGAGCAGCAGGCTGGACTTCGGCAGGCTGTGCTGATCCAACCGCAGCAGAAGCTTCCTGCCTTATCTCGGCAGGTCTTACCGGTGCCGGAGCCGAAGCAGTTTCCGGCATATCGGACATTCCGATCATATTTCCGTAGCTGTCAAAAGCATCTATCACATCGCCGTCGTTAAGCACATAGTCATCGCTTATAGAAGTATCGCCGACGCGATATTCCACGCCCTCCGAACCTGCATCCATTACTCTCATAAGGTCGCCGAACGTCACGATCCCCGAAGTCTCGATGCTGTCGAGCGGCTGTATGCTGTAGTCGGGGTCTTTTGACTCGCCGTTCACTGTTGCTTTCAGTCCTATTGAGTATGTTTCTCCGCCGAATGTGACAGTTCCCTCATTAAAACGCTCATATCCGAGTATATCCGACAGCTTCGCGGCAGCATTCTTTCCGCTCATTGCGGGATTTATACGTATTCTGTCACCCTGCGTTACCTTTGTCATAATAGAAGCGGGACGCTCGTTCACAAACAGTTCAGCCGGCACCATAGCTTCTCCCTTTATGGTATGCCTTGTGCCGTTCAGAGTGTAGGAAAGGCTTCTTCCGCTGCGGCCCATGATCTCGCCCGACTTGTAGCCGGCAATAGTGAGTGCCTCATATACACTGAGCTGCTTGGTGTCGAATACGCGCACCTTGCTGTCATTAACGGTTATCACGGAGAAATCATAGCCCTGATTGAGCATAGATGTTACCGCGATACCGAGAGGAGTTACATATTCTGCGCCGAGCTTGGCTCCGCACTCATCAACATTTTTGAGGAAATCTCCTCCGCCTATTGCAACTCTCGTCTCATCTATACCGAGTTTTTCGGCAACGAGCGGAGTAAGACCTTCGATAAGGCTTCCGCCGCCTACAAGGAAAACTGCTGCGGGCGAATCGCCGCCGTTTGCTTCGAGGATAGCATCGCAGATAGTTCCCGCAAGCGTATCCACTGCAGGACTGAGCATTTCGGAAAGCTCCTCGGCAAGCACTTTATGCGTATTTCCGAGTATATCCTTATATTCGATCTCCGCTTCACCGTTAGAGCAGCTCTGCTTTATCTCTTCTGCGGTGTTGAAATCCACAAGATATGTACGGATAATTTCTTCGGTTATCTCATCACCGGCTGTTGTTGCCATTGCGTAAGCAACTACCGAGCCGTTCTTTGCTATCGCGATATCCGAGGTGCCGGCGCCTATATCTATAAGCGCAATATTTATAAGCCTGATCTCAGGGGGAACAATAACGTTCATAGCTGCGATAGGCTCCAGTGTCAGGCTGGTGACTTCAAGCTCGTTGAGATCCATTACCGAGTACAGACCCTCGACAACGATACTCGGGAGGAATGCTGCCACAAGTTCGATAGTTACCTTATCTCCTTTGTGCCCTTCAAGACTCAGGATCTTGTAATCATCGAGCATATAGCTGATGATCGAATGTCCTACGCAATAGAACAGCGTGCGTCCGGTGCTTCCGGCATCAAGCTCTGCCTGTGCCTTCTGTATCGTCTCGACCTCCATTGATTTTACCATATCCTCTGTGAGGGCATCTCTGTCAGATATGTCAAATTCCATTGTCATACGGCGTGTTTTCAGAGCACGTCCTGCTGCGGCAATCGAGACTTTTGTGAGTTTTATACCGTTTTTCTCTTCGAGTATGTTCTTTGCCTGTGTTACGATCTTAGCGACCTGCTTTATATCTTCTACCTGTCCGTCAACCATTGCTCGCTTGGTATGCGGGACGCTGACATAATCCTGTAGATAGAACTTGTCATCTATGTATTCACCAAGTATTCCGACAACTGTGCGTGTTCCGATATCGAGTGCGAATACAAGATCTCCCTGCGGTTTAAGTTCCTTTGCGGCTGTTTTTCCGGTACTCATCGGCAATTTCCTTTCATTTATACATTATTGTAATATCGCCGTAAATAAGCGGCATTTTCCTCAGTCAAGAAAATCCTTCAGCTTTTTGCTTCTTGACGGGTGGCGAAGCTTTCTGAGCGCCTTCGCCTCTATCTGTCTTATACGCTCTCGTGTAACGTTGAATTCCTTGCCCACTTCTTCAAGAGTACGCTGTCTGCCGTCTTCAAGTCCGAAGCGCAGGCGCAGCACCTTACCCTCACGTTCAGTAAGGGTATTGAGAACTTCATTGAGCTGTTCTTTCAGCAGCATCTGAGAAGCTGCCTCTGCCGGAGCCGGAGCTTCTTCATCGGGGATAAAGTCGCCGAGGTGGCTGTCCTCCTCCTCACCGATAGGAGTTTCAAGTGAAACGGGATCCTGCGAGATACGGATTATCTCACGCACTCTGTCAAGCGGCAGCTTGAGTTCTTCGGCGATCTCTTCCGCAGTGGCTTCGCGGCCGTTTTTATGGAGAAGAGTGCTGCTTACCTTCTTTACTTTGGTGATAGTTTCCACCATGTGAACAGGGATACGTATTGTACGTGCCTGATCTGCTATTGCACGGGTAATAGCCTGCCTTATCCACCATGTGGCGTAAGTGGAGAATTTGTAGCCCTTGGTATAATCGAATTTCTCGACTGCCTTTATAAGCCCTAGGTTTCCTTCCTGAATGAGATCGAGGAACTGCATACCGCGCCCTACATATTTCTTCGCAATACTTACAACAAGACGCAGATTAGCTTCCGAAAGCCTCTGTTTTGCCTTCGGATCACCCTGTGCCATTCGCTGCGCAAGCTCTATTTCTTCCTCCGGAGTAAGAAGCGGAACACGTCCTATCTCCTTCAGATAGATCTTGACCGGATCGTCGATCGCGATCTGGTCGTTTGCCATTGCCATATCAAGATCGTCGTCCGCAGCAAAATAAAGCGCGGAATCAAGATCATCGTCAACAGTAAAGTCGTCAACTATGTCGATATGGTTAGCTTCAAAGTCGTCGTAAAGCTTATCTATCTGCTCTGCGTCAAAGTCGCAGCTTTCAAGAGCATCTGTTATCTCCTGCGTTGTAAGCTTTCCGTTCTGCTTACCATGCTCTATAAGCTCGGTAAGCGCTGATTTCGTTTCTGACATCTTCTTTTTTACAGTTCCTTTCTTTTTTACGCTGCCGCTCGAGATCGGGGGAAACCTTATTCTGTCGGAAGGTTCTCCTCCACCCCCTTTCCCGAAGCACGATGCATCAAGCACTTGCCACAATGCCGCAAGGAAGCGGCAAGCCAAGGCAAGTGCAAGTTAGTCCCTGGTCAGGTTATAGGGCGAAACCCTATCATAATGCGCTTCAAAAGGGGTGTGGGGCGGAGCCCCACAAATAAAGCAAAGCGCCGACAGCGCTTTGTGGCTGCTGTAACTTATAACCATATTACTCTTTATGCTTTTTCTTTCTCATCTCTTCCCATTTTGCAAGCATCTCCTCGTCACTCATCTCCGTGACAGACTTGGTATCCTCGCGATCTCTGTGATCCAGAAGCACCTTTATGTATTCGTCAAGCCGCGGGATACTGTACGGGAGCGAATCCGCCTGCCTGCATATACCTGTTATTCTTGCCGTTTCTTCGGCTGTAAATTCGCCTCCGACCGACGCAATATCAATAACTTCGCCGTTTTTGATGCGTTTTGCGATAAAACTATACACCTTTCGATCAAATTCGGTAGGAAAATCGTTTTCATCAAGACTCTTCTCTACCCTCGGAAGCACGTCCGGAGAATGGAAAAGATATGCTATAATGCCGCGTTCTGCCTTTTCTTCACGCGGATAATTCACAGCGTCCGGATTTATCGGATCGCGCCTTGCAGTTCCTCTTATCAGCTCGCGCTCAGTCTCCCGCTCCTCAAAATGGGCATTCGAGCGTATCTTGTCTTTTACAAGATCAGATACCGCTCCGACCGGCTGACCGCTTATCCTCGCCGCTTCGGAAATATATACCGTGCGTTCGGTATCACTTTTCAGCTTTGCAAGAAATCCGACTGCGCGTTTGAGAAATTCTGCCCTGCCTGCCGCAGAAGAAGTGTCAACTCCGTTCTGAAGCCGTCCGAACTCGTGTTCAAGCGCCGTTGCAGTTCCCATAAGCAGCTGACGGAAACTCTCCGCTCCGAATTTTTTTATGTACTCGTCCGGATCTTTTGCGTCGGGTATATTCAGCACTCTTGCGGTAACTCCCGCCTCGCCGAGCAGATTTATCGCTTTGAGAGTTGCATTCTGTCCCGCGCCGTCCGAGTCGTATGATATTATCACTTCATTTGCGTAATGCTTCATGACGTTCGCCTGCAGAGGAGTTATAGCTGTGCCGAGAGTTGCCACGGCGCTGTCAAAACCCGCCTGATTAAGCGTGATAACGTCCATGTAGCCTTCGCATAATATAAGGAATTTTTCTTTTGTATTTTTGGCAAAATTCAGCGAGAAAAGGTTCTCACGCTTCCGGAAAACAAGCGTCTCATCGCTGTTCAGATATTTTGCGGGAGCGTCCTTTTCAAGCGTTCTTCCGCCGAAACCGATGATATTTCCTCTCCTGTCGATTATCGGAAACATCACCCTTGCCCTGAATTTATCGTAAACCGAGTTGTTCCGCCTTGCGAGAAGCGCTCCGTCCTCCATTTCAAGATCGCTGTACCCGAGCTTTCGCAGGTGAAACTGTAAGTCATGCCAGCCTCCCGGTGCATAGCCGAGCCCATAGCGCTTTATAGTGTTAGGCGTAAGCTTTCGTTCCGCAAGATAATCCAGACCGTCACGCCCCTCAGATGAGAGCAGCACATCACGGAAGTACCTTGCCGCATCGCGGTTCATTTCCAGCAGCCTTGTCCGCTTTTTTGAAACATCATCGCTCCCGCCGTCCTCCGGCATGGACATTCCGGCTCTCTGAGCGAGGAACCTGACGCTTTCCATATAGTCGAAATGCTCTATGAGCCGTATGAAATTTATGACATCTCCGCCTGCGCCGCAGCCGAAGCAGTAGAAACTCTGTGTATCGGTATAGACGTGACATGACGGAGTTCTCTCCGAATGGAAAGGACACGAGCAGACATAATCCCGTCCGGCGCGCTTCAATTCGACATACGGCGACATCACAGAAACTATATCGCAGCTTGCCCTGAGCGCATCGAGAAAGCTATCGGGTAATCTCATATTCTCTCATATCCTTATCCACTGTTTCGGAATACACAGTTCTTTGAACAGATCTATCGCGTATTCATCGGTCATGCATGAAATAAAATCGCAGACAGCCGTTTCAAGTCCGTCTTCCTCGGCTATACGTCTGTAAAGCTCCGGCATAGCGTCCTTGTTTTCGATATAGTGGTGAAACAGATAATCTATTATATGGCACGCCTTGTCTTTTTCGCGGTTTGTGACTTCGGCGTAATACACATTATTGAACATGAACTTCCGCAGCTCGTCATGTGCTTCCTGTATCTCAGGAGCATATTTTATCTCATCGGAGCTGCTGTTTATTATGGACGTAACAAGCGTAGTGATACGCCTGCTTTTTGAATCTCCGAGGATCCTGATAACGTCCCGCGGGATATCGTCCGGGGCGAGCACTCCGCCTCTTACCGCGTCCTCGATATCATGGTTGAGATATGCTATCTTATCCGCGAATTTAACGACAACGCCTTCAAGCGTCGCAGCGGTCATATTCGTATGGCAGAGTATGCCGTTTTTTACTTCCCATGTCAGGTTGAGCCCCTGTCCGTCACGCTCTATCTTTTCGACAACGCGGACGCTCTGCTTATAATGGCGGAAATCTCCCTCGGGATACAGCTTCTGCAGCATTCTTTCACCGTCGTGACCGAACGGGGTATGACCGAGGTCATGACCGAGTGCGATAGCTTCGGTAAGATCTTCGTTGAGACGCAGTGCACGCGCGATGGTGCGTGCTATCTGTGAAACTTCGAGGGTATGTGTGAGTCTTGTTCTGTAGTGATCCGATTTCGGGATCAGGAACACCTGCGTTTTATGCTTTAATCTGCGAAAAGCGTTGCAGTGTATGATCCTGTCTCTGTCGCGCTGAAAGTCTGTGCGGATATCGCAGGGCTTTTCAAATATTTCTCTGCCCTTTGAATTTACGCAGAGACACGCATATTCCGACAATACTTTCTTTTCATTTTCCTGTGTAAGTTCTCTTGGGAGCATATATCCGAACCTTCTAATATAATATATATGTATATTTATGAAATTATCTGCAAAGCAACAGAAACTTCAGGATCCAAAAGCGAAGCTGCTTCTGATAGTCTCCATTTATATATACAAAAAACCTTCCCAAAACTCCTTTTTTTCGGGAAGGGATTTTTTAAATTTCGTCAGATTTACTAAAATCATATTCAAGTTCAGCATCTTTTTTGACGGAAATGCACCCATTGCAGACATCTGTGAGCTCATCGGTAAATCCCTGTTCAAGTTCAAGCGCAATGTACAGAGTTATAGACACTTCTGCCCCGAAATCCTCTTTCTCTATGCGCACATCATAGTCTGCCAGCGTTTTGCCGATCTTTCCGTAATACGGATATTCAAGAGTGAGTATAAGCCTTGCGGCGGATCTCATATCAAGTTTTTCCGCAGCGTCGCACGCCATTTTCGCACCCTTTGTATAAGCACGTACAAGTCCGCCCGCGCCGAGGAGTATTCCGCCGAAATAACGAGTCACCACGCAGGTCACATCTGTCAGTCCCTCCTTGCGCAGCACCTCATATATCGGCACTCCGGCAGTTCCGCCGGGCTCGCCGTCATCGCTGTGGCGGGACAGATTGTTCTCGCGCAGGATATAGGCATAGCAGTTGTGAGTCGCTTTTCTGTGCATAGCACGGATCTCAGCTATAAAATCAAGAGCCTCGGCTTCTGTTGCCGTATGCTTTATATACCCGATAAATTCGCTCTTTTTTTCTGTAAACTTGTCCTCTGCGCTGTCTCTTACAGTCTTGTAGTTCATTTGATCTCCTTATATAGGATCCTGTTCAGAATGATGATAAGATATTATTATAGTCAATACCGCCCAAAGCACGGCTAACGCCTTTGCACATGCCTTGCTTGCATCTTTTCCGTCATCTTGCACAGAAATTCCTTGGCTTGCGCCAGCAACGACAGGAAGTCGTTCAGAAGGTTTCCAAAGGCGCGCACGATGCGCGCAAAAGAGAAACCTTCAAAAGCCATGCGTCATTTCTGTACAATCTGACGAAAAGTCTGACGGCGCAATTCACGTACAATCTTTGTGCGGTACAGCCTATAACAAACCTTGGCTGAATTTAACCGGTATATCATTCAATAATAATATCAGGTCTTGTTATTAGGCTTTCCGGCTTTATCAAACTTGTAGAGCAGCGTGCAGTTGATCTTCGGATTGTCACGCTTGAAACGTTTGAGTATGCGGTCGAGTACCATTTCGGCCTGTTCTTTGGTAGTGTTCGTCAGCAGCAGCACGAACTGCGACGCACTGTACCTCGAATAAACATCTCTCGAACGCAGTGACGTGCTGATGCAGTCCGAAAGCTTCGTCATAACACGGTTGAGCTGTTTTGATTCAAGCTCGTCCTGCGATTTTGAGACCGCCGTAAGCAGGCAGAGATTCGTGGGTCTTCCGCTTCTTACCGCGTCACGTATTTCGAGCTGATATACGTGCTTGAAAAAAGCAAATTCGCAGTAATATGCACCTATCCCGTCATCAAAACTGTCCAGCTGACCTTTGAGTATCCCGAAATCCGCGTTATACGCGTTATCGTCCTTGACAGTTTTTTCGTACAGCGCTACAAACTCCGGAGACGGGTTTATGCCATTCTTATTGTAGAACAGATCCATTACATAGGTGTAGTGCTGCTTTGCCGCAGATTTCTCGTTTATATCGAGCAGCGCCTTTACATAGTAGAGGTGGATCCTGTCGTCGAGATTTTCGATAGTAAAAGCCTTCCGGCAGATATTTATAAGCTCGGTGTAATACTTGTGCTTATAAAGGATATCTATTGCATCGTGAACGATCCGCAAATACAGAGAGTGATAATAATTGTGTATCGGAGTGACCCAGCTGTCCGTGCGTGAACGGTTCAGAAAATCGCCCTTGTACAGATCTATTGCCGCAAGATACAGAGTAGTCTTCTCCTTCTCCGACTGTGCCACCATGCTTTTTTTGTACAGAGCGTCAAATTCGTCAAAGTCTATCTCACATTCAAGCCTGCTGTTGAGCGAATATGTTCCCATAGAATTGACGATTATCTCGGTACCCTCGGGCAGTCCCAGCAGATCAAGACAGGCGCGCAGCCTGTGCAGAGATGTTTTCAGCGCACCGACGGGATTATCACTGTCCTTGTTCGCCCAGAGCAGCGAAATAAGCTCACTCTGAGGTATCTCGCGGTTGTGATTCGCTATCATGAATTGAAGCAGCGTCCACATCTTTTTTGAACGCTTGCTCTGTTCGGTTATGGTATTCTCTCCGTATGACATCGAGAAATCGCCGAGCATAGTTATTTTCAGCTTTTCCATAATATTTTCCTCAAATCTGCCGCTTGCCGCACTATTGCTGCGACAGCGACAGTGAATTGCCCCAGTACTTCCTGTCAAGGCTCCTGTAGCTCACTGCGCGGGCAATATGAGCCTTCTGAATGATCTCCGAGCCGTCGAGGTCGGCGCACGTCCTCGCCACCTTGAGAACTCTGTCATAAGCGCGTGCCGAGAGCCCGGTCTTTTCAAACGCAAGTTTGAGATAGCTTCCTGCTTTTTCGTCAAGAACACATACCTCGTGCAGGATATCTGGAGTTATCCCCGAATTTGCACGTATGTTCGTTCCCCTGAACCGCTTCTGCTGTATCTCTCTTGCCGCTGCGATACGCTCTGCCATTGCGGCCGAGCTCTCGCTTTTTCCGCTTCCGGCGAGATCGTCGTATGATACAGAAGAAACTTCTGTCTGTATATCTATCCTGTCAAGTATCGGCTGGCTTATTTTTCCGAGATACCGCGATACCTGCTGAACAGAACAGGTGCATTTGCGCACCTTTGAGCCATAATTTCCGCAGGGACACGGGTTCATTGCAGCCACAAGCATTATATTGCAGGGGTATGTTACCGCTCCTGCCGCACGCGAAATGGTTATCTCTCCGTTTTCCAGAGGCTGCCGCAGGGTTTCGAGGACCCTCCTGTCAAACTCCGGAAATTCGTCCAGAAACAGCACCCCGTTATGCGCAAGCGAGATCTCTCCGGGCTTCGGAGTGCTGCCGCCGCCTATAAGCCCGACAGAAGACGCTGTATGGCTCACATTGCGGAAAGGTCTGTGTGTGACCAGCGGCTGATCCGGCGACAGCACACCGGCCACCGAATGTATCTTTGTAGTTTCTATGCTTTCTTCAAAACTCATTCTCGGCAGGACAGTCGGGATACGCTTTGCTATCATACTTTTTCCGGTGCCGGGCGGTCCGATCATCAGCATATTGTGAAATCCTGCTGCCGCCACTTCGATCGCACTCTTGACAGCCTCCTGACCCTTCACATCAGCAAAATCGAGATCTGTGCGATAATTTTCTTCGGTTATCGGCAGCGGCTCTGCCGGACGGATAAGCCTGCGTCCGCACAGGTGTGCCGCAAGCTCCGAAACATTTCTTACACCGTATATCCGGATATTCTTCACGACCGAAGCCTCTGCGGCGTTCTCATACGGAAGATACAGCTCACCGATACCGTTTGCCGCAGCTTCTATCGCCATTGCGAGCGCTCCCTGTATCCCACAGATATCTCCGCTCAGTGACACCTCACCTATGAAAGCCTTTCCGTCAAGTTCCTTCGGGATATACCCGGTCACTGACAGCACAGCCGCAAGGATCGCAAGGTCGTAGCACGACCCGCTTTTCCTGATGCCGGACGGTGAAAGGTTTATAACACATTTAAGCGATCCTGTCTTCATACCGCTGTTCTGTATTGCAGCTTTAATGCGCATCCTGCTCTCCTGCACCGACTGGTCGGCAAGTCCTCCGATATCGAGTGTGGGTACTCCCTGTGATGCGCTTATCTCGACCTTTACGGGAAAAGCATTCAACCCGAAAAGCCCGATGCTTGATATTTTTGTTACCATAAAGACTCCTTGGGAAACATTTTTAGGCTATACCGCACAAAGATTGTACGTGAATTGCGCCGTCAGACTTTTCGTCAGATTGTACAGAAATGACGCATGGCTTTTGAAGGTTTCTCTTTTGCGCGCATCGTGCGCGCCTTTGGAAACCTTCCGAACGACTTCCTGTCGTTGCTGGCGCAAGTCAAGGAATTT
>CAMOKN010000150.1 GCA_946617595.1 uncultured Clostridia bacterium | reverse complement strand
GAGACCGGAAACTGCAACACCGCCGGCATTAACAGCCTTGGAAGGAGCAACTCTCACGCCGCTTTCCGTGAGGTAAGCGATAGCTTCGTTGGTTGTAGGCATATTGGAAACTTCGCTATAGTACTTTGTGCCGTTTGCAACGATCTTCTTTGCTTCTTCGATGTTGACTTCGTTCTGTGTAGCGCAGGGCATGATGATATCAGCCTTAACGCCCCACGGCTTCTCGCCTGCGTGGAACTCTGCACCGAACTTGTCTGCGTAATCCTGTGCTCTGTTGCGGCAGGAAGCGCGCATTTCGAGCATATATGCGATCTTTTCGGGAGTGCTGATGCCGTCCTTGTCATATACATATCCGTCGGGGCCGGAGAGTGTAACGATCTTACCGCCGAGCTCTGTAACCTTGAGAGCAACGCCCCATGCAACGTTACCGAAACCGGAGATAGCAACTGTCTTGCCCTTGATATCGTCGCCGAAGTGCTTGAGCATCTCAACAGCGTAGTAAGTTGCGCCGTAGCCGGTAGCCTCGGGTCTGATGAGGGAGCCGCCGTACTGGATGCCCTTACCTGTGAGAACGCCGGAGAACTCGTTCTTGAGTCTCTTGTACTGACCGAACAGATATCCGATCTCGCGTCCGCCTACGCCGATGTCACCTGCGGGAACATCAAGGTTCGGACCGATGTGTCTGTAAAGTTCGCTCATGAAGCTCTGGCAGAAACGCATAACCTCAGCATCGGACTTGCCCTGAGGATCAAAGTCAGAGCCGCCCTTGCCGCCGCCCATAGGAAGCGATGTAAGGCTGTTCTTGAAGATCTGCTCGAAACCTAAGAACTTGATGATTCCGATATATACGTTGGGAGCGAATCTGAGTCCTCCCTTGTACGGACCGATAGCAGAGTTGAACTGTACTCTGTAACCTCTGTTTACCTGTACCTTGCCATTGTCATCTACCCACGGAACGCGGAACATTATCTGTCTCTCCGGCTCAACTATTCTCTCAAGAACACCTGCGTCAACAAGATCCTGTCTCTTCTCGATAACGGGCTCGATAGACTCGAAAACTTCCGTTACTGTCTGAATGAACTCGGGTTCATTCGCATTTCTTTTTTTAACTCTTTCGAGGAGTTCTGTGAGATACTGATTTTTGAGTGCCATTGTGGTTGTCCTCCTTATATTATTCTGGCTGAAAATCACGGAAATATCTTCCGCTTTAAATTAACAGTATTATAATACCACATTTGCATATATTTTGCAATAGTTTTTCTGCAAAAAATCAAAAAATAATAAATTTTTGACTTTTTGCAGTGAAAAAACGATGTAAACGGCAGGATTTTTAAAATAATAATGCAAAAGATGCGGACTTTGGCATGACTTTTCTCGGTTTCCAAAAGTTTTTTTAAAAAAATTGTATAAAAGCATTGAAAAAATTATAAAACTGTAGTATAATTAATAATGTATCTGCATATATATGGCCGGATAGTTATATATCAAGACAGTATCTGTGCCGGTGCAGAGTATGGGAAACAGGATGATCAGGAGGAAGGTTATGCTCCATATCGGACTTGATGTCGGATCGACGACGGTGAAGATCGCCATAATCGACGACAAGAACGAATTTGTTTACAAACAGTATCAGAGACATTATTCTGACATAAAGAAAACACTTGCGGAGGTTCTGCTGGCAGGACTCGAAAAAGTCAGCGAAGATGAGATCACCGCTGCGGTAACGGGTTCCGGAGGCATCAACGCCGCAAAGTGGCTCGGAATACCTTTTATTCAGGAGGTAGAAGCCGGCGCGGTCGCTATCGAAGCTCTTATACCTGAAACAGATATTGCTATCGAGCTTGGCGGTGAGGACGCGAAGATCACTTACCTGCGCGGCGGTATCGAGCAGAGAATGAACGGTTCATGCGCAGGCGGCACAGGTGCATTCATCGACCAGATGGCAGCGCTGCTCAATACGGATATCAACGGGCTCAACGAGCTTGCGAAGGACTATGAGACTATCTACCCCATAGCATCAAGATGCGGCGTGTTTGCAAAAAGCGATATACAGCCGCTGCTCAACGACGGCGCAAAGAAATCGGACGTTGCCGCGTCGATATTCCAGTCTGTGGTGAATCAGACCATCAGCGGACTTGCGTGCGGAAAGCCGATAAGAGGAAAAGTAGCTTTCCTCGGCGGACCGCTGTTCTATCTGTCCGAACTGAGAAAACGCTTCATCGAAACTCTGAATATGAAGCCGGAGGACGTGATATTCCCGCCCGATGCCAATCTTTTTGTCGCTACCGGCGCGGCGCTTGCGGACAACAGGCGCAGAATAAGCGTTTCTGAGCTGAAGGAAAAGATCGCAACGCTCGGAAGCGTTGCCGTACATGAGGTGGAGAGGCTTGCACCGCTGTTCGCGAGTGAGCAGGAGAAGCAGGAATTCCTCGACCGCCATTCAAAGGCTATTATCCCGACGGCAGAGCTTTCTCAGCATAAAGGAAAGTGCTATCTCGGTATAGATGCGGGTTCAACCACCACCAAAGCCTGCCTTATAAACGAGAAAGGTGAGATACTCTACTCATTCTACAACAACAATCTCGGCGACCCTTTAAAATCGGTCATCGGGATACTCAAAGACATATACTCGAAGCTGCCGGAGGGAGCTTACATCGCTAAGGCGACCGCCACCGGCTATGGAGAACACCTTATAAAAGCAGCTCTCGGCGTGGATTACGGCGAGATAGAGACTATGGCGCACTACAAGGCTGCCGAACGCGTACTTCCTGGCGTTGAGTTCATTCTCGACATCGGCGGACAGGATATGAAATGTATGCGTGTGAAGAACGGTGAGATCGAGAGCATACTGCTCAACGAGGCTTGTTCTTCGGGCTGCGGTTCGTTCATTGAAAACTTTGCCGCCGCACTCGGAATGACAAGCCGTGAGTTCGCACAGATAGGACTTGAAGCCGAGCACCCGGTAGATCTGGGATCCCGCTGCACGGTATTCATGAACAGCCGGGTTAAGCAGGCGCAGAAGGAGGGAGCGTCCGTTGCGGATATCTCCGCCGGTCTGAGCTACTCGGTGGTCAAGAATGCGCTTTTCAAGGTAATAAAAATACGTGACCCGAAACAGATGGGCGAAAAGATCATCGTGCAGGGCGGCACCTTTATGAATACCTCTGTTCTGCGCGCGTTTGAGCTTACCTGCGGCAGAGAAGCTGTGCGTCCGGATAAGGCAGGACTTATGGGCGCTTACGGAAGCGCACTTGTCGCTATGCAGAGAGACGACGGTGAAGGATCAACGATTTCGCCGCTTGAAAAGCTCGAAAACTTCACTATACAGAAATCTACCGCGCGCTGCGGAAAATGCTCGAACAACTGCCTGCTTACGATAAGCAGGTTCTCGGACGGCAAGCGCTTCATCACTAATAACCGCTGCGAGAGAGGTGCGGGAACAGGTGCTGAGCGTTCTTCGCTCTCGAATATGTATGATTTCAAGTACAAACGCCTGTTTGAATACTACAAGCCGACTCCGAAAGAAGAAGCAAAGCGCGGGATAGTTGGCGTGCCGCGTGTTCTCGGTATGTATGAGAACTATCCGTTCTGGTTCACATTCCTGACAGAGCTGGGATACAGCGTTCTGCTTTCGCCCAAATCGTCGCGGGCGATTTATGACATGGGTATCGAGACTATGCCGTCCGAATCCGTATGCTATCCGGCAAAGCTCTCCCACGGTCACATAGAGTGGCTTCTCAACAACGGAGCTGATTTCATATTCTACCCGTCACTCACTTATGAGATGGACAACGGCGGAAACGGCGACAATCACTACAACTGCCCTGTGGTCGCAAGCTACAGTGAGGTAATAAAGAACTCTGTTCCGAGACTGCGCGACAAGGACGTAAAGTTCATGAACCCGTTCCTCCCGATATATGACAAGAAAGCTATGGTACGCCGCATCGTTGAGGAATTCTCTCCTCTCGGCATAAGCGGAGAAGAGCTCGGTACTGCGCTTGCAAAGGCTTATGCAGAGGACGAAAGGTTCAAGGCTGATGTCCACAAAGAGGGCGAACGCATACTTAAAATGCTTGAAGAGACAGGCAGGAAGGGTATCGTACTTGCCGGAAGACCTTATCATGTCGATCCCGAGATAAACCACGGCATTCCGGAAATGATAAACGGCTACGGCTACGCGGTACTGACGGAAGACAGCATTGCGCATCTCGGGCACGTTCCGCGACCTATACGCGTGGTGGATCAGTGGATGTACCACAACAGGCTCTATAATGCGGCTTCATTCGTTGCGACAAGAAAGGATCTCGAACTTGTGCAGCTCAACAGCTTCGGCTGCGGACTTGATGCCGTAACAACGGACGAGGTGCAGGAGATACTTCAGGGCAGCGGAAGAATGTACACGCTGCTGAAAATAGATGAGGTAAACAACCTCGGTGCAGCAAGAATAAGGCTGCGCTCGCTGATCTCTGTAATGGAGGAGAGAGAACGCACCGGATATGTTTCCGACAAGACATACACCGGCTACACTTCGCAGCCTCCGTTCACAAAGGAAATGAAGAAGCGCTATACGATCCTTGCTCCTCAGATGGCACCGTATCATTTTGAGTTCCTCGAAGCGGCGTTCAGATATTCGGGCTATGACTTTGTAGTGCTGAAAGATTACTCCAAGAAGGTAGTGGATACCGGACTTAAATATGTAAACAACGATGCCTGCTATCCGTCGATACTTACGGTAGGGCAGCTGATGCACGCGCTTGACAGCGGAAAGTATGATCTTTCCCGCACAGCGCTTCTGATAACCCAGACAGGCGGAGCGTGCAGAGCCACAAACTACATAAGTATGATAAAGAAGGCGCTTGCGGACGGCGGTTACGGAGATACACCTCTTCTGTCGCTGAACTTCAACGGATTTGAGAAGCAGCCGGGATTCAAGGTCACACTTTCGCTTGCGCTCAGAGGATTTATGGGTATCGTCTATGGCGACGCGATCTGCCGCTGTCTGTACAGAGTACGGCCTTATGAGATAGAAAAGGGAAGCGCCGACAGGCTCTATGAAAAGTGGAACAAATATCTCTACGAAGATCTGAAGCATATCAGCTACAAGCGTTATAAGCAGAACATCAGACAGCTGGTCAAGGAATTCTCGGAGATACCGGTTTATGATATCGAGAAGCCGCGCGTCGGCGTTGTCGGCGAGATACTTGTAAAGTACAGTCCCGCAGCTAACAACGATGTGGTGAGATTCCTCGAGCAGGAAGGCGCAGAAGCGGTAGTTCCCGATCTTATGGGATTTGTGTATTTCTTCTGCGACCATGCGAACTCCCGCAAGGAATTTCTTACAGTATCGAATATGAGATATTTCCTGAGCAACAAGGCAATAAAGCTTATCGAAAGACTCGAAAAGCCGTTCATCGACGCGATAAAGGGAACCAAATTCGGTTCATTCACCCCTATTGCCGAGATGAGAAAGCTCGTTGACGGCATCGTCTCCACCTGCAACATCGCCGGAGAAGGATGGTTCCTGTCAGCAGAAATGCTCGAACTGCTCGAAAACGGAGTGAATAACATAATCTGTATGCAGCCTTTCGCCTGCCTGCCGAACCATGTTACCGGAAAAGGCGTTATCGGAGAACTCCGCCGCCGCAATCCCGAATCCAACATCATCGCAGTCGATTATGACCCCGGTGCTTCGGAAGTAAATCAGATCAACCGCATCAAGCTCATGCTCACCGCTGCAGTCAAGAAGATCAAAAACAACGACCGCCGGCTCGCAGTCCCCGAAGCTGAGATCAAAGACTCATATTCCGAGCTTATCGAGAACGCCCCCGGCGCTTGAGACTTTGGTCGCTACGCTCGAGACCCTGGTCGCTGCGCTCGAGACTTTGGTCGCTGCGCTCGAGACTCTGGTCGCTGCGCTTGAGACTCTGGTCGCTGCGCTTGAGACTGGGGGAAACCTTTTGTGAACAAAAGGTTATCCCCCAGACCCCCTTCCAAAAAACTTTACACGCTTCGCAATAAAACACCGGAGTATCTGCGTTGTTCGTAATGGATTTATGGAATGTAAATGAAATTTACACGTGGCTATTGACAAGCAAATGCAATTATGATAATATAAAGATACGGTAAATAAAATTTACCTGATAGATGTGTAACCAACTGAGAAAGGAAAAGTTATGGCTGAATTCAAATTCACTTCCGCAAACAAGACCGAGGGCGGTTCCGGAAAAAGCTCCGGCAGCAGAACAGGTATGTTCGTGCTCATTATCGCTGTCGTTATAGTGCTGCTGATAATCGTCTTCAACTGCTTTACTATAGTAAGAGAAGGTTTCATCGGAGTAAAGTACCAGTTCGGGCGCATAGTTGAGGATAACCTCTCCGCCGGGCTCAACTTCCGTATCCCCTTCATCGAGGAGATAGAAGAAGTCGATATCAGAGATCAGATCTATTCCGTGAACGCAAACGCTTACACAAGCGATACACAGAGCGTTCAGAACCTCCAGCTCAAACTCAACTACCGCTATTCAAGCTCGATGCTCTCGAATATAATACGTGAGACAGGCATAAATAATGTGGAGAACAAGCTTCTCGTGCCGAATGTTGCGAAGATCGCAAAGGACGCTATCGGTAAGGTCAAGGCTGAAGACCTTGTACAGACACGTTCTGAGGTGCAGTCCACCATTCAGAATGAACTTACGGAAGTTCTCAATCCCTACGGCATTGTTGTAACAGCTTTTGCTATCGAGAACCTTGATTTTGACCCCGCTTTCGAGGCTTCGATACAGGAAAAGGTAATTGCCGCTCAGGACGCTCTTAAAATGGAGAACAAGACCCGTGAAAAGGAAGAAGAAGCAAAGCAGATAGTAATTGCCGCACAGGCAGACGCAGACAGCCAGGTGGCTATTGCCGAGGCGGAAGCAAAGGCTATCTCGCTTATCGAAGAACAGCTCCAGAAGAGCCCGAACTATATCAGCTACTTCACAATACAGAGATGGAACGGCATACTTCCGCAGGTAGTGAGCGACGGCGTGAATCCGTTTGTTTCCATTGCTCCTGGTACTGCTTCGGACAATTCCGGCAGCCGCACCTCAGGCGTTCCGTCAATACAGCCTTCATCGGGAAGCACAGCTGAATAAGAACGGGATAAAATTCAAAACGATAGTATGACCTTGCGCACTGAAAATGTGCGTAAGGTTTGTACTGTTTTTTGTTATTGTACGAATATTGCTTCGCTGAGCCGCAGAAGCTTCCGGATTTGATCGCGAAGCGTGTAAAAGTCTTTGGAAAGGGGTCTGGGGTGTCTCCCCCACTGGGGGAGGTGAAGCTTTTGCAAAGCAAAAGCCAGAGAGGAGGCTGACCGACAGACGAACCTTTCTTCAGAAAGGTTTCCCCCGGTCTCAAGCGCAGCCACCTCTCATGCTCTCGAGCGGCAGCGGCCAATCTCACACGGAAGGTACACTATGAATTATAACGAACTTAAGAAAAAAGCACTCAACAGATTTTTTGCGAGATCGAACGATATGCAGAAGAAGGCGATATTCAGGACGAACGGTGCTGTGCTGATAATTGCCGGCGCGGGGAGCGGAAAGACGACCGTGCTCTGTAACAGGATCGCCGATCTGCTGCTGTTCGGAGATGCATACAACAGCAGCTTTGAACCGGGACTTTCAGATGAGGACATGAAGTTCATCGAGGACTATGCTGACGGCAGATATGATACGACACCGGAGGTATCTGAGCGCCTTTCTGCGCTGATCGGACACAACAGGGCAACTCCGTGGAAGATACTTGCGGTGACATTCACCAATAAGGCGGCGGGAGAGCTGAAAGAGCGTCTTGCGGCAATGAACGCGCCTGCTGCTGAGGTGTGGGCATCGACTTTCCATTCCGCCTGTGTGAAGATACTCAGAAGAAGCATCGAAGCGATCGGCTATCAGAAAAACTTTGTCATTTATGATACCGATGACAGCAAGCGCATCATAAAATCCGTTTTTGAGGCTCTGAACATCTCCGAAAAATCATTCAGCCCGAAAGCCGTGATGAACTCTATCTCGCGCGCAAAGGATAAGCTCATAACTCCTGAGAAGTTTCCAGTGCTGAATGAAAGCGGTAAGACGGATTTTCAGCTCGGTGTGATACGCGACATTTACAAAGAATACCAGAGCCGCCTTAAAGCTGCGAATGCTCTTGATTTCGATGACATCATAATGAAGACCGTACAGGTGCTGAAAGCGGATCCGGAAGTCCTCAGATACTGGCAAAACAGGTTTGAATACATAATGGTCGATGAGTACCAGGATACCAATATTGCGCAGTATGAGCTTGTAAAGCTGCTTGCCGGCGGCTGCGGGAATCTCTGTGTTGTCGGGGACGAGGATCAGTCGATCTACCGTTTCAGGGGTGCTACCATTGAAAATATACTCAGCTTTGAGCGTGAATTTGACGCCGAGGTAATAAAGCTGGAACAGAATTACCGCTCCACCACAAATATCCTTGATGCCGCAAACGCCGTTATACGGAACAACACACAGCACAAGGAAAAGAACCTCTGGTCGGATCTCGGCACCGGTGAAAAGATACACGTCTATAAGTTCAGTGATGAACAGAGCGAAGCCGCATTCATCGGAAGCGAGATCCTCAATAACAAGCAGGGCGGAAGCACACTTTCGGACAATGCCGTTCTTTACCGCAACAACGCCCAGTCAAGAAGCGTCGAGCTTGCGCTCGGAAAAATGGGTATCCCGTTCAAGATCGTGGGCGGCACCAAGTTCTACGACCGCAAGGAGATACGCGACGCGATAGCATACCTCAGTGTTATATGCAATCCTTTTGATACAGTCCGTCTCGGGCGCATCATAAATGAACCGAAGCGCGGTATAGGTGATACCACATGGAGTGAGGTCGAGCGAATATCACTGGCTCTCGGGATAAGTCCGATCGAGACGATGGAACGCTGTGACGAGTTTGTTTCCATCTCAAAGAAGGCAAAGGCGCTCAAACCCGTGGCTGCGATGTTCCGCGAGCTGATAAATACCGCAGATGAGCGTGAGATAACCGATATCCTCGAAGATGTCATGGAGCAGTCGGGCTATAACAGTATGCTTCTGACACAGGGCGATGAGGGAATAGGAAGACTCGACAATATCAAAGAACTTAAATCCTCTATGATAACTTTCATGGAGGAAAACGAGAGCAGCAGCCTGTTCGATTATCTTGAGCAGGTGGCATTGATATCCGATCTCGACAGCTATGACACATCATCGGACAAGGTAACGCTCATGACGATGCACGCTGCAAAGGGGCTGGAGTTCGAGAATGTGTATATTGTCGGCGCGGAGGAAAACATCTTCCCGAGCTACAGAAGCCTCGGCGATATGTACGAGCTCGAGGAGGACAGAAGACTCTGCTATGTTGCAATAACAAGAGCAAAGCGAAGACTGTACATCACGACCGCATCTTCGAGACTGCTGTACGGTCAGACTCAGCATAACAAAATGTCAAGATTCATACAGGAGATACCGGGAAATTATATGGAATTCAATGATAAAACTCAGAAGAGCGCACTTTCGGAGCGCACATACGGCGGACGCAAGCAGTCCAGCTATCTTCAGGACAGAGCAGCCGCGCAGGCTGCAAAACAGGCTTCAAAACCCTCGGCTGAAAAATTCTCAGCCGGCGACAGGGTGAACCATAACAAATTCGGCGACGGTACCGTTATCAGCGCAACTCCTATGGGAAATGATACCCTGCTCGAAATAAGCTTTGATTCAAGCGGGACCAAGAAGCTTGCTGCCGCTTTTGCAAAGATAACAAGGATATAGAGCTGAACGTTCATATACGGAAACGTGAAAAGTCGCTTCCTTGCCGAACCGGCAGGAAGGTACGGGATTTTTGTGGAAATGCTCAATAATGGTATCTTAATTTCTACAAATATTATGTAGAAATTTTGAAAAAAATATGGTATAATAAATTGATATATTGTGCCTATGGCAGAAAAGAGATGATCTGAATGGCAGACCCTATGGACGGAACCTTTAATCTTGAGATCGATGATAAATTCATGAATGCGCGTCTGAGCATACCTCCCGCCGTGAACGGAGGCAGAGAAGTCACCGAGGCTATGGTGCGCGAAGCTATGGCTCTGAATGGTATAAGATACAATATTGACCAGGAAGCTTTCAAATCAGCTTTCACGTCAGGAGGACTGAGCGTTCAGATCGCAAAGGGCGACCCGCCGGTTGACGGACGAAACGGTTATCTTGTGTATCATTTTGAACGCAGAAGCGGTGCGCAGATGAAGGCCGATGAGTTCGGAAATGTCGATTTCCGCGACCTCGGACTTATACAGAATATCGAAGAGGGCGTTACCGTTGCGGATATTTTTGCGGAAACTCCCGGCACCCCCGGACGTGACATAAGAGGCGTCGAGATCCCCCAATACCCCGGAAAACCGGCAAAAATAGTCACCGGAAACGGCATCATCCTTTCCCCCGACGGCAGGCACCTTGTTACTGCGCACAGAGGAAACCTCCGCTGGAGCAAGGATCACTTTGTTGTTGACAAGGAGATCAAGGTGTCCGGTGATATCGACCTGTCTATCGGAAATATCGACTTTATCGGTGATATAAATATTCACGGAAATGTAAACGAGGGATTTGTCGTAAAATCAGCCGGAAATATCACTATTGCAGGAAATGTTACCGGCGCAGTCGTTGAGGCTGCCGGAAATATAACCGCAAAGCTCGGTTTCGTAAGTTCAAAGGTAACAGCCGGCGGCGATATCTCGGTGAATTTCGGCGAGAATTCAGAAATAAACTGCGGCGGCACGATCAAGGCGCAGAGCTTTATTGCCTGCACCGTGTCATGTACCGGTCCTCTGCTCGTCCAGGGCGGAAAATCAGTTATCGTAGGCGGCAAATACACCTGCCTTTCAGATATAGAAGTAAATTATCTTGGCTCTGATGCCTATGTACGCACAAATGTGGTTCTCGGAAACATTGCTGTGCTTGCGGAAGAACTGAGCGATCTGAAGAAGAAGCTCAAAGAATATGAGGGTCAGCTGAATCAGCTCGAAATGATCTGTACGACCCTTCAGGAGCAGAAGAAGATCGCCCCGCTGCCTCCCGAAAGAGCGGAAATGCTGAAACGCTCTGTGAAGGCAAAGTTCGGTCACATGGGACTTATAAAGGAAACAAACGACCGGATAGCGGATATCGGGCGTGAGATAGAAAATACGAACGATCTGTGCATAAAGGTAAAGAAGTGCGCGTTCCCCGGGGTCGCGGTAAGAATAAACAACTCGCAGTACGTTGTTGCTTCAAAGACCGGTCCGTGTACGATAAAAATGAATGAAGACAAGGATATAGTTGTCCACTGACGAAAGGAGCAGACCCGGAATGAGCTTCGTTTCGGTAAAGGACGTTTATAAGAGATACCGTATGGGCGAGATCACTATAAACGCCTCGGACGGTATCACATTTGACATAGAAAAGGGAGAACTTGCGATCGTGCTGGGACCTTCGGGTTCCGGGAAGACCACAGTGCTGAATATGCTCGGCGGTATGGATACCATAGACGAGGGAAGCGTGGTAATCGACGGCAATGATATCGCAAGGTATTCCAAAAAAGAACTTATCACATACAGAAGGTATGAGATCGGATTTATTTTTCAGTTCTATAATCTCATACAGAACCTGACGGCAAAAGAGAACGTTGAACTTGCGGCTCAGACCTGCAGGGACTACATTCCGGCCGAGAAAATACTGACACAGGTGGGACTTGAGGACAGAATGGATAACTTTCCGGCTCAGCTTTCGGGCGGAGAGCAGCAGAGAGTGGCTATTGCAAGAGCTCTGGCAAAGAAGCCGAAACTTCTGCTGTGTGACGAACCTACCGGTGCGCTTGACTACAACACCGGAAAGATGATACTGAAGCTTTTGCAGGACACCTGCCGCAGCAGCGGAATGACGGTCATACTTGTAACTCACAATTCTGCGATAGCTCCTATGGCAGACAGAGTCATTCAGCTGAAAAACAGCAAAGTCAGAGATATAACGGTGAATGAAAACCCCACACCGGTCGAGGATATCGAATGGTAAAACGGACGGCTGAGCATATAACGCACGGCTTTCCGTGATCTCAAACGAAAGGTACAAAAAGGATAAATGAGCTTTCTTATTTCAAAGCGAGCCGTTTTCAACCAGAGCGGCGGTACGGATATGTATCAGATGATGTACTCCTTTGCAAGCAAGAAGAATCCTACGGGAGATGAATCTCTTGTTACTGCGGAGGAGATCGACGATGCCAAAAACTACATAACGCTCAACATGGAGGCAATATTCGGCAAAAAGACCGCTTATATACGGTTTTCTCAGCTGCTTCTCGAAAACAACTTCAACGAGCTGTTCCTGAAAGAAAAGCTTATAATCGAAATACCGACATTGCTGCTGGCGGACGCTTCAACATTGCAGAGAGTAATGAGACTCAAGCGTCTCGGATATACGATAGCGCTCTCGGGACTGCTGTATAATGAGGACAACGAAGAACTGTTCAATTTTGCGGATATCCTCAGATTCGACATAAATTCAGACGGCGACGAGATCGCCTATACGGTAAAGAAATGCCACGAACGCGGAAAGCGCGCAATGGCTGACAATGTAGATGAGGCTGAGCATTTCGATTTTGCAAGAGAACTCGACATCGACTATGTGTGCGGAGGATTTTTCTCAAAGCCGGTGCTTGAGACAAAACGCTCTGGCGGACCCATGATAAAGACGTTTCTTGAGATACTCGCACTGCTCTACAGTCCGGATCCGAACATCGAGTATATCTCGGCGGTGATCTCTACCGACCCGGTGCTTACAATAAAACTGCTCAAAGTTATAAACCAGCTCTGCGCCGACAAGGGCAACACAGTCTCTACCGTAAGACAGGCGCTGGTAATGCTCGGAATAGACAGACTCAAAGAGTGGATCTACCTCGTCGGGCTCCAGAGACTCAACAGAAACTCCCCTGCCGAGATACTGCGCCTTGCTCTGTTCAGGGCAAGATTCTGCGAGAGGATATCAAGAAATTCGGGCGGCAGCGTCGGCTCGCGCAGCAATGAAGTATATCTCATGGGACTTATCTCTATCGTTACCGGAAGCCACGATGAAGAAGCACTCCGCAAAGCGCTGAATGACCTGCCTGTATCTTCCGAGATCAAGGAAGGTATCACCGGCGGCGGCGTGTTCGGAGATATCTTCCACCTGTCTTTGTATTATGAGAACGGTGAGTGGGATCAGGTAATGATGTACGCACAGGCGTGCAACATAGACTTACAGGTGCTTGCAAATGAGTATATAGAAGCTCAGAAGTTCGTCAATAAATACGGCAGCTTCGCGTGATGACAGGGAAAACTCTTCTGCGGTGCATCGTGTGAGCATAAATATCCTTTTATGCTTTTGAGAGCATGGCATCAATGCAAGAAATATCGTTCCGGCTTTTATGCGGAGAACGATGAAAAAATTTCTTTTCCCTCTTGACAAAGAGGGAAATTTTGATTATAATAATATAGTCACTGAATTTTTAGGGGAAATTATGCCCTTTTGAGGGCAGCATCGTGACCACTTTGAACATCGTAAAAATATTTAAACGGAGGTAAATTGAAATGAAAAGAACATACCAGCCTAAAAAGCGTCAGAGAAAAATGGAGCATGGCTTCAGAAAGAGAATGAAGACCGCAAACGGCCGCAAGGTACTCGCAAGAAGACGTGCAAAGGGCAGAAAACAGCTGACCTATTGATGAGAGATGGGCGAGTTCTCAAAACGGTACTATACGATTAAAAATGACCGTGAATTCCGGTATCTGTATAAAAAAGGTATCTGCTGTCCGAGTTATGGATTCGTATGCTATTTCAGACAGACAAACAGACGCAGGAACAGATGCGGTATCGTAACAGGCAAAAAGATCGGAGGAGCGGTCATCCGAAATCGTTCAAGACGTGTTATCCGTGAAGCGTTCAGAGTTTTTGACAACGAGCTCTCCGCTGAAACAGATAAGCGTTTTGACTTCATCTTCGTAGCAAGAGAAGCTACCCATGAACTCAAATCAACGAAAATCCTCGGCACCATGCGTGTAAAGCTCAGACCTATGCTGTTCGGTCAGAATAATCCTTCCGGCAGTAAAAAGCCGCCGAATAGCAGCAAAGCTGCAACGTAAGAAAAACAGACCTATGAAATACCTGTTTATTGCACTTATAAAGCTATATAGGATCACAATATCTAAGATCAAGCCGCCTTGCTGCCGGTTTTATCCGACCTGCTCCGCTTATGGGATAGAAGCGATAAGACGGTTCGGCACAGTAAAGGGCGGCTGTTTGACTTTAAAAAGAATTGCAAGATGCAATCCTTTCATCGCCGGAGGATATGACCCGGTCCCGGAAGAATTTTATTTTTTCAGGAAAAACGTACAGAAAGAAAAGATAAATGCAAAAGACGCGTAAGCGGATTTTACTTGTTAAGCGAAAAACAAAGGGTGATAAAATATAAACTGGCTATATACCTTGATCGGAACACCGCTCGGTTACATTATGTGGGTGTGCTATGCTCTCGTACAGAATGTCGGCTGGGCTATCATACTGTTTACACTGATAATGCGCGCGGCAATGTTCCCCATTAACCTGAGACAGCAGAAAAATACTGCGATCTCCCAGCTGTATATGCCCAGAGTAAGGGAAATACAGACAAAATACAGGAACAACAGAGAAAAACAGCAGGAAGAGCTGATGAAGCTCCAGAAGGAGGGCTACAGTCCTACAGGCGGCTGCCTCCCGATGATACTCACATTCCTGATACTTTTCGGTGTCATTGATGTTGTTTACAAGCCGATGACGCACATGGAGCATTTCAGCGGTCAGGATATAACTTCGATAGTTTCCGCCGCAAGAAGTGTCGATGCTGTGCAGACAATGCTCGCAAATACCGAAGATTATAACATTATACTCCAATATCTTGATGATCCTTCGGCTATCACTCTGAAAGAATGGGAAGAACAGGACGCGAACGGCAAGACTGTAAAGGTCAACGACCGTGTTAAACCTACCGACTTAAATGTTGAAAAAGCTAAAAATGAGGTCAGCGAAGCCGATACAAGAGCAGCTCTCACAAAGCTTGAGCCTATCCTTGCAACAATCACTGATAACTCTAACACAGGCAAGTATGCACTTCTGTATGCCAATAACTCGAGACTGTCCGATCCTGTAAGGAGCGCTCTCCAGCAGGTGGTAGTGAACTATGCCGACGGTACACTCTACAGAGAGCTCCGCGCGCTCAACTGCTACTCGAGGAATGATTTCAACAAGAATATCATCATAGAGAACTCCAATATAAATGATGATGTGCGAACAAGGCTCGATAATCTCAGCCACAACATGATATTCCTCGGTATCAATCTTGGTGAGCAGCCGAGATGGGCATTCGACTCACTTATTATAATACCGATCATATCGTTTATATTCTCATTTGCGCAGATACTGATACAGCAGCACCTCATGAACAAGCAGAACCCCGAAATGGCACAGCAGCAGGGCTCGATGAAGATAATAATGCTGATAATGCCGTTCTTCTCATTGTTCATCGTATTCAGTGTTCCTGCCGGTGCGGGTTTCTACTGGTCGATATCGTATCTGTTCGGAATATTGCAGAGTATCATAATGTACCTGTTCTGGCCGGCAGATAAGATCAGAGCAGAAGCTAAGGCTAAGATGGAAGCTGAGGCTGAAAAGAAAGAACAAAGAACAAAAGTCATAACTGTAGATGCCGAAGGTAATACCGTTGAGAAGACAGAGCGTCTGTCCAACCTTTCGCAGAAAGAGATAAAAGAACTGAACAAGAAAAAGCTCGAAGCTGCAAGAAAAGCAGATGCAGAGAAGTACGGCGAGGAATATATCGAATCTACAGACGATGATGACGACATCTGAGAAAGGATACGAACTGATAATGGAAAGAATTTACACCGCTAAGACCGAGGAGGCGGCTAAAGAACAGGCTGTCAACGAATTCCGCGATCTCGGCATAAGCGAAAATGATATCACATTCGAGGTGATCGAGCAGCCGGTAAAAAAGCTTTTCGGCACCAAAGGTGAATACAAAATAAAAGCAACGGCTCCCGAAAGTGCGATTCCGTCAGCAGCTGAAGAAGTTGCGCATGATGCCAAAACGGAAGAAAATGTTTCCGAAACCGCTGTTGTATCGGGAGATATGCCAGAACAGAACATTACCGTCGCTCCTGACGATGTTGATGTTCTTGAGAGCGAGAAGGTAAAGAATGCGGTTTCTTACCTCAAAAAAGTGCTTGATGCGCTGGGACTTGAAAATTACACTATAAATGCAGTTAAGCATGAAGATACGGTTGCACTTGACATTGTGGGCGAGAAGCTGGGCGTTATTATCGGCAGAAGAGGAGAAACTCTCGATGCTCTCCAGTATCTCACCATACTTGCAAGCAACAAGGCCGAGAATTCATACTGCCGTATATCTGTTGACTGTAACGGTTACAGAGAGAAGAGAAAGGAAACTCTTGAAGCTCTTGCCGAAAAGACTGCTCACAGAGTTCTCAAGCAGGGAAGACGTATTACTCTCGAACCTATGAATCCCTATGAAAGACGCATAATCCACAGCAAGGTTGCTACTATAGAAGGTGTTTACAGCAATTCTATAGGTGAGGAGCCTTTCAGAAAAGTTGTTATTTCTTCCAACACCAAGCCTTCATTCAACAGAGGCGACAGAGGTGAAAGGGGCGGCAGAAAAGGCGGCGATCATCGTTCGTTCAATGCCGGCAGAAGCTATAAGCAGTCCTCGGGTTTCTCAACATCGTTTGAGCGTGAATACAGACGCACTCAGACCGAGCCTGTTGAATACTCACAGGAAACAGTGGATATTGAGAAGAACACATCTCTTTACGGAAAAATAGAATTATGACCGATAATACCCGCCGTGCTCACCGCATGAAACGGTGATGCGGCGGATTTTTACTGGGCTGTCGCCAAGTGGTAAGGCAAGGGACTTTGACTCCCTCATCCCGTGGGTTCAAATCCCGCCAGCCCAACCAAAATCCAACCCCGATAAATGGCTGAAAGCGGCTATTTATCGGGGCTTTCTCGCTATCTGACAGCTTAATACTAAGATGAGAATTTCTACTCAGAACTACTCATTTCTACTCAAAACTACCGGTTCATTGCTACCTGATTGCTACCAACTCTCTTGACAATAGAGACTTTCTATGTTATAGGGAACCTCTAAAAACCCATTTGAGAGAAAAATAGCTACTTGCACCGTATAGCTCGTTGCTGCCTTTGTTGCGCACGTCCGCGTGCGCTTTGGGCAGCAAGTCACTGTAT
>CAMOKN010000149.1 GCA_946617595.1 uncultured Clostridia bacterium | reverse complement strand
CTTCGGAAACCTTCCTGATAACTGAATATATGACTTACTGTAAGAATACCACTTTTTATGGCAGATGTCAAGCTTTCCTACATATCAGTCCCGAAGGAAATCAGCTGCTGTAGCGTCAGGTTGTTGACGAACAGAAATCTGTCTATCCGGGACAGCGTGATATTCCGCGGGTCTGTGTCGTAATCCCTCAGTGTCCGCACGTTGCGAAGCTCCAGCGAGTCTGCCAATGCCTTGTCGCTGGTCTCCGTCAAGTACTGCCAGTGACGTATCTGGCTCCAGATGTTCCGATATATCGGAACTCTCCGTGGATTTTTCATTGGACTTCACCTCCTTTTGCCCGCTTAGCGGTTATTATTTTGCCGTCATGGGAGCTCATCGGGATGATGACGCTCCGTCGGCAGCGGGGATCTGCCTGACCGGTCACTCGCCCAGCGCCAGACTGAGCCTGCCGTATGCGGCTTTTTGCCGCCGCAGCAACGGTATATCCGCGAGGCGGGAATGCCCAGAGACCTTGCAGCTGCCGCGCCGGAGCACCACGTTCCGATAAGCCTGCCGTCGAGCGAGTACATGTTGACGACCTTGCCTCTGAGGTTTTTATAGCTCCTCATAGCTTTTTTCACTCCTTTCGACATTGGATTTCATCTATATTATGATAGCGATGAGAGAAGAATAAGGCAACGCAGAAAATTCACGATTTGTGATCGTTCATGTGCAGATAGAGCGCCAGCTCGGCGCCAAACATAAACGGACAGTTTTTGAAGAGATCAGAATACTCCGGTTTCTCGCGGTATATATCCGTCAACGAGTAAACGAAACTCTTAGGCTCTGTCAATATACGGCTGATCGTGAAGTCAAAATGTTCCCATTCGCCTTTTTCGGGCAGATAAAGGTCAAAAATGTGATGGCCTTCCAAAGCCCTGATTATCACCCAGTACCGGTTGTCATCAAATTCCTGCGGCAGGCTGCAGGCGACCTGTATGGGTTCGCCACTGTACGTTCGCATTTTGTTTCCGAGCAATGAAAGCCCCATTACAGTTTCAAACAGTACCCGGAAAAATTCTGCCTGCTCCCAATAAGCGAGTTCCGGCAAATGCCCGCGATCATCAAGGGAATCCGAATCATACTGAACTCCGACAAAGTATTCGGTCCCGAACAGATTTCTGTAACCTATGTAATTGTCATAGAACGAGTCTGTGATGTCTTCTTTGAGCGTAGCTCTTCTTATGTTAGTGGGAAAAGATAAGAACTTGTTAGATGAAACAACCGTAACTTTTGAGTAGTCGATGTTTATCGACGTGCACCACATCCCCGGCTTGCAAGGATTGGATACTTTTTTAATAAAGGTCTTGGGATTCCAAATATAATTAATCATAGTTTTTTCCTTTCGTTTATGTGTTTGTTTGTTGCTAACGCTTGAAAATGCCGATTTCGGAATATTTCTAAAGAAACGCGTTATAAAATGCCGAAATCGGCATTTTATATTGACAACCGCCTTTGGTTATGATATAATAAGAAAAAAGATGAGGTGATTGCTATGGTTGAACGTACAGAATATCTCGAAAGCATAAAGGCTTGGCGTGAAGAGCAGGTCATAAAGGTCGTTACGGGTATCAGACGCTGCGGAAAGTCCACACTTCTTAAGCAATACCGTGATTTTCTGATCGGTGACGGAGTCTCTCCCGAGCAGATAATATTCATCAACTTTGAAGAGCTCGAGAATGAGGAGCTTCAGGATTACCATAAGCTGTACGACTATCTCACCGAGCGTCTTGTCCGCGACAAGTACACCTATATCTTCCTTGATGAGATACAGAAGGTCGATAGTTTTGAGAAAGTGGTTGACAGCCTGTACGTCAAGGACAACACAGACATCTACATCACCGGCTCCAACGCTTATATGCTTTCCAGCGAGCTTGCGACATTGCTTTCGGGCAGATATATTGAAATATCAATGCTGCCGCTTTCGTTCTCGGAGTTTTCCTCGTTACGCAGTGGTTCTCCCGACGAGTTGTTTTCCGAATATATGCGTATCGGAGGCTTTCCGTATATCGCCCAGATGGACGGCTCCAAAGAAAAAGTCGATATGTACCTTGAGGGCATCTACAATACCATTATAGTTAAGAATATAGAGGAAAGGCAGAAACGACGTGAAGCCGACCCAAACAAGCGAAAAATAACCGATCTGCTGTTGTTGAAGAATATAGCGAAATTTCTTGCCGGCTCGGTTGGCAGCCCCGTGTCCGTAAAAAGTATATCCGACTATATTACCTCGTCAGGACGTAAGGTCAGCGCAAATACAATAAATGACTATGTCACCGCGCTTGTCGAGGCTTTTATATTCTATCCCGCCGAGAAATATGATATTGCGGGTAAGCATACACTTAAAATGAACCAGAAGCTGTATATGGTCGATACCGGATTAAGAAATCATCTGCTGTCACGCAGAAGCTATGATCTGGGTTTTTTACTCGAAAATATTATATACCTTGAACTGCTCCGAAGAGGCTATACAGTCAACACTGGGAAGCTCGGAACTTCCGAAGTCGATTTTGTTGCCAATAAAGACGAACGGCTGCATTATTATCAGGTGACTGCTTCACTTACCGATGAAAACACCTTCAAACGTGAGATAACACCGCTTAAAAACCTGACGGATAACTATCCAAAAACGATACTCACGCTTGACCGGTTCACACTCGGCAATTATGAAGGCATTGAAGTTATAAATGCAGTCGATTGGCTGCTTGGAAATTAAGTCAATCCAAATAAAAGTCGGTCATCCACATCAGGTTATCGGCACGGCAGTTCTTTCTGTTGTTGTCCTTGAACATGACGCGGGTATAACCGAACATATTCGGAAGGAAGGCATTGGCTACAAGACTATAGACCTGTTTCTGCATCAATTTACCATTCGTCATTATTCTGACTGTGCCGTTCGGTCTTATCTTGTAGAACTTGCCTTCTTTTCTTGTGTTGCGCACCCTGCCGTAATTGGAGACCTCCGCGTAAGTATCCGGTATCCTTCTGAATTCCTCATCGGGATACAGCGGCTCTATGACCGGGAGCTTGTACTTGTTCAGTGGTTCGTTATGCCATCGCCAGACCCTGTTCCCCGCGGACGGCTTTTTCCCATTGCAGCATCTGTATATGCTGACCGGCTTGATGCCATAGTTCTTCGCCGCCGACAACCCGGAATGCCAGGTCTTTATCAGCTGACCGTCAATACTGTACTCGTCCACGGGCTTAGCCTTGAAGCAGTCGTCGCGGTAATAGGGCTTCGCGGAAAGATTGCAGAGTTCGTCGTTGTACGAGTCGCCGTCTTTATATACAATAGTATACCTATAATCCGGCACCTCGACAAAAGCCTCGTAAATGAGCTTGCTCAAAGACTTTATCCTTGTTGAATGCTTTGAGCGATCGTACAGCCTCACGTGCCATTCACCGCGAAAGATGTGAAAATCCAGAATATGTCCTGTTTTGATGTTTCTGACATCGCCTGCTTTTGAGATCTCATATTGGGGAAAACCCCGGATCGGTCTCCACTCGATCCCTAAAGAGTCTAAGAGTTGCTCTTTGTCGTAATCTGTCATAATTACTCCTTTCTGGAAGGTTCCTTTATGTGCACCTAAAGGAACCTTCCGCGGCATACTGCCGAAATTGGGTTGGTTGCCTGACAGCGGGTAAGAGTCAGGAGTCTTTTGCAAAATAATTATTTATATACTCGCTCTTTCCGCCTCAAACATATTATGATAACAAGAATGGCGATCAGGAGATTTTTTCCGCATCTGACAAAAAGTCATAGGTCTGATGCCATTCAGACATATTATGATAGCGGGATTGGATTTTGAGAGATTTTTTCCTCACACGAAAAAAACTTCACATAGTATAACTGCGTACCGTTAGTTTTCGACGCAAAATCAGGGTATGCTGGTTACCCCAAACGGATAAAGTACCGTCAGTTTACGGTGCCAAATGGGGGTATCTGAACCACCCACAAAAGATAACGTACCGATAGTTAGTGATACATCATCGGGGTGTCCGGATCACCCCATTCAGACATAATGACTATCAATTTTTAGAAAAAATATCACAACATGATAGTTCGTGATAGTTTTTTGGTGACGAAGGAATGAATATCCCCGTCTCCATTTTTATTTTACTCTTGTCGTAATCATAATTAGTGTACAGCATTATTGACGAATGGAGATTCATCATGGGTCGGTGCTGTCAGGCACGGTATGGCGAACAGGACGAGCAAAGATCTCGCTCCTTCAATGGTACTTGCACGACAGCACGGCTTGCTTATCATGTTCCTGTGACTGTAGATCACGGGGATTGATCCGGAACTTCTGAATTCGATCATTGATGTAGACATTGCGTGGTGAGATAATTGGGATAGAAGTCTGACCCGGAACGAGCATGATCTCGGGAACTGATGACATAACCACTTATCTGCCCAAAACTATGGAAAAGCGGTGATTTTTATGGTACGGAACATTAAGCACGGCGGGGGCACGCACGCTCTGAACGCACTCCAATACGGAGCGCACTTAACAACATTAACATAGGGCACCGATCATCGCCGAGGTGAGCACCTATTAAAACAGAACAAAAACGTCGGTTTTCAAGGGATAACTATGTCCGGACGAAAGTTTCGACATTTTTCGACCTACAAAAAATTAAGCCCCGCAGAGAAAAGCCTTAAATATAAGGTGAACTCTGTTACGGGGCTGTTTGTTTTTATTTGTCCGAGTTTGCTATCATAATGGATATGACAAACTATGTGAGGAGGGAGAAAATTGTCGAAACATAAATCGCTGTACCACCAAGTTGATACGATAATTTACGGTCAGCTG
>CAMOKN010000148.1 GCA_946617595.1 uncultured Clostridia bacterium | reverse complement strand
TTTCAAGTTCCGTTTTAACGGGAGTTAATTTAGGATCAAGCCCTTTTTAAAGGGCTTGCGGGGTGTTGAGGGTGTCTCCCCTACAGGGGAGGTGCCGAAGGCAGAGGGGCTGACCGACAGAGGAGCCCCTTCTGACTGATCTCATAGTTCTCGAGCGTAAGCGACTTCTTTGACAGTCTCAAGCACAGAGTTTTTATACTCTGTGCTTTTTGGTTTTTTATTGCTTCATGTGAACGTCGATCTGCTGATAAGGTATCTCGATATTCTCTTCTATGAACTGTGCCCGGACAAATTCTATCACATCAAAGTAAACGTCCCAGTAGTCCTCGGACTTACACCATACTCTTACTGCAATATCTATGCTGCTGGCACTGTGAGCGCACATACGGATAAAGGGTTTGTCTGCATCATCGCGTAGAATTTTCGGGCATTTTCCGAGAGCTGTTTCAACAGCCTTGACCGCTTTGCTGTAATCGGCATCGTATGATATCGAGAATATATTGTCAACACGGCGTTTTTCAAAATGATTGAGATTTGTGAGAACTGCGTTTGAAGCAGTGCCGTTAGGTATAAACACAGCCCTGTTGTCAAGAGTCACAAGCTTGGTGTAAAGAATATTGATCTCCGTAACAGTTCCCTCAACTCCGTTGACACTTATGTAGCTTCCGATCCTGAACGGCTTCGAGAAAAGTATCAGAAACCCTCCTGCAACATTCGACAGGCTGTTCTGAAGCGCAAGACCTATCGCAACACCGGCAGTTCCTATCACCGTTATTACCGAAGTCGTGGGAACTCCAAGCATCGTCAGGACTACCGTGACGAGCAGAACATACAGCAAAATCTTTACGACCGATTTCAGGAACCTGTTGATCGTCAGATCGAGCTTTGACTTGTCAAGTGCTTTTCCCATGAGCTTTACAGTAAGCTTTGATATTATCATACCTACTATAAGTATAATTATCGCAAATGCGACTATCGGTAATTTTGCGATCAGCCCCGTCAGGAGATCATCGAGAAATTTGTGCACCCCGTTCGCATTTTTTGCAAACTCTTCGCCGAATGTTTCCGACAAAGCTTCAGATATCTTAGGTCCATCGGCCGCAGCAGTCGTTTCAGCCGCTGTCTGAAGAAGCAGTAGTCTCATACATCTTATCCTTTCAGAAGTTCATATACTATTATTAATATTATAGCAGAAACTTCAAAAATTTGCAAGCATTAATTATTCTTGACATTTGCGTCAGAATGGAGTATATTAATATATGGGTTTTCAGGAGTTCCCGGATTTATGATCAATTATCAGACCTGTATTCTGCTCAGATTTATTTTTTATGGGAACTGCTGACAGGTCTGACTTACGGAGATGCTTTATGAACATTATCATAGTTGGCTGCGGCAAGGTCGGTCAGGCACTTGCCGAACAGCTTAACGAAGAAAGCAATGATATAACGGTTATAGATATGCTGCCGTCAAAGGTAAATGAGACGGCAGCAAAATATGATGTTCTCGGAGTTGTCGGAAACGGTGCGACTCACCTTACACAACAGGAGGCAGGGATAAAAGAAGCCGATCTGCTGATAGCGGTGACTGGTTCTGATGAACTCAACCTGTTGTGCTGCCTTATTGCAAAAAAAGCCGGCAACTGCCACACTATCGCCCGCGTAAGAAGTCCGCAGTACAGCAGCGAAGCGCCTTACCTCAAAGAAGAACTCGGACTTGCTATGGTGATAAATCCGGAACAGGCTGCCGCAGGGGAGATAGCGAGGGTGCTGAGATTTCCGTCGGCAATGAAGATAGATACCTTTGCTAAAGGAAGAGTCGAGCTTATAAAATTCAAGCTGCCGGAAGACAGCCCTCTTGCGGGACTCGCGGTAAAGGAAATATCCACAAAGCTGCATTGCGACGTGCTTGTATGCACTGTCGAAAGGGGCAGCAACGCTTACATAGCAAACGGTGAGTTCAGATTTCTCGATAAGGACATAATTTCGATAATCGCTTCCCCGAAAAATGCAAACGCGTTCTTCAAACACATAAACTACAAAATGAACTCCGTCAAAGATGTTATGATCGTCGGCGGCGGAGATATCACCCACTATCTGTCCGAGCTGCTGAACCGTTCGGGCATTAGCGTGAAGATCATAGAGAAAGACCCCTCGCGCTGTGAGGAACTTACAGAAGAGCTTGAATTTGCAACAGTCATACACGGTGACGCGGTAGATCAGGAGACACTGCTTGAAGAGGGTATTGCAAATACCGGAGGATTTGTAGCACTGACAAATCTCGACGAAGAGAACATTCTTCTGTCTCTCTTTGCAAAGTCTGTAAGCAGCGGAAAGCTTGTAACAAAGGTAAACCGGATAGATTTCGACGATGTTATCAGGCATCTTGAACTCGATACCGTCATCTATCCGAAGAACATTACCTCAGAGAGCATAGTCCGCTATGTCCGCGCTATGAAGAACACCATAGGAAGCAATGTCGAGACGCTCTACAGCATAATAAAGGGCAAGATAGATGCGTCGGAGTTCATAATAAAGGACAATTCAGCAATAGTCGGAAAGCCGCTCATGCAGCTGAAAATAAAGCCGAACGTTCTTGTTGCTTCTATAATGAGGGATAAGAAGGTCATAATCCCAAGAGGAAGCGACACCATTGAGGTCGGCGACAACGTTATAATCGTTTCAAGCTTTGCGCTTCACGATATAACCGATATTCTTGAAAAGTAAAATACGGTGATATATGAATTACAGAATGATAGGAAATATCCTCGGTTGGCTGATGCTGTTCGAGGGGATATTTCTTGCGGTACCTACCATAACGGCTGCAATATGCCTTGAAAGCACTTTTTTTGTATTTGTCGGGACAGCACTGTTCTGCATTGCCGCAGGGCTTCTGATAACACGGAAAAAGCCGTCGAATACGACGCTGTACTCACGTGAGGGATTTATCATAGTTTCCCTCAGCTGGATACTGCTGTCGCTTATCGGAGCTGTGCCGATGTTTCTTTCCGGAGCGATACCGTCATTTGTTGACGCACTGTTTGAATCGGTATCGGGATTTTCAACGACCGGCGCAACTATCGTAAACAATGTCGAAGCCCTGCCGAAGTCAGTTCTTATTTGGCGCAGCTTCACCCACTGGGTAGGCGGAATGGGAGTCCTCGTATTCATTATGGCGTTTCTCCCGCTTTCCGGCGGTCAGAATATGCATATAATGAAGGCTGAGTCTCCGGGACCGTCGGTAGGAAAGCTTGTTCCCCATGTCAGGACAACGGCGCTGCTGCTTTACAGTATATATCTTGCGCTGACACTGACAGAATTTGTTGTGCTTCTGATAAGCGGAATGGATCCGTTTGAAGCTCTCAACACTGCGGTCGCCACAGCCGGAACAGGCGGTTTCGGCCTGAAAAACAACAGTATGGGCGGTTATTCGCCGCAGATACAGATCGTGGTAACGGTATTTATGATACTGTTTGCTATAAATTTCAACTCTTATTTCTTCATAATAAGGCTGAAAATGAAGGAAGCCTTCACTACCGAAGTCATAGTATTTCTTATCATAGTCGCAATGTCCTCGACGCTGATAGCATTCAACATAAACGGTATATATCACGATCTGGGAGATTCATTCAGACATTCGACATTCACAGTCGCGTCGATAATGTCAACCACCGGGTTCAGCACCGAAGATTTCAATATGTGGCCTGAGCTTTCAAGGTCGCTTATCGTGATGCTGATGTTTGTCGGAGGCTGTGCAGGCAGCACCTGCGGAGGAATAAAGATCTCGCGTTTCCTTATCCTGTTCAAGGGAATGAAGAAAGAACTCGATGTTCTCATTCACCCCAAACAGATCAAGAAAATAAAGATAGACGGTCACACAGTCGAGCATGAAGTCGTGCGCTCGGTAAATGTATATCTGGTCTGCTATGTTCTTGTATTCGCGGTATCAATGCTGATACTGTCATTTGACAATCTCGACCTTATCACGAATTTCACCGCAGTTGCCTCCGCTGTGAACAACGTCGGTCCGGGTCTTGATCTTGTCGGTCCGGCTTCTAATTTCAGCATATTCTCCGACCCTACAAAAATAGTTCTGATCTTCGATATGCTTGCCGGCAGACTTGAACTTTTCCCGATATTGCTGCTGTTCGCTCCGAATACATGGAAAAAGTGATAAACAGCTGCAAATAAAGCGGACAACAAAATATGTCAATTTTTTCTTGTAATTATCGTTATAATGTGCTATAATACTAAAGGGAACCTCTAAAGGAATATCTGAAACCTCATCTGAGAGAAAACGCACCATTCACGCGGCTTTTACATTTTCTCTTTTCAAAGTGGATTCAGAAATACCCATAAAACAAACAGAAAGGTGATATTTAGAATGAAAAAGTATATTGCAGAATTTATCGGCACTTGTGTACTTGTTACACTGGGCTGCGGAACTGCGATGCTGGTAGGCTGTGATGCCGTAAACGGAGGCGGCTACATTCTTACGGCACTCGCGTTCGGATTGGTCATAGTAGGAATGGCGTACTGCGTCGGAAATATTTCCGGCTGCCACATTAATCCTGCTGTTTCGCTGGGTGTTCTTATCAACGGCGGAATGAGCGTGAAGGACTTCTTCTGCTATATCATAGCACAGTGTCTCGGTGCATTCGCAGGCTCAGGCATTCTCGCGCTGATATTCTCATTCGGGAATGTCAAGGATATGACATCGCCTGAAGGAATGACACTTGCAGGCTTCGGAGCAAACGGACTCGGCGGTGTAAACGGCAGCATACTTGCAGGTGCTGTAGTCGAAGTCGTTCTGACATTCATATTTGTTCTGACTATCCTCGGCGTAACATCAAAGAAAGCTGCTCACGGCTCATTCGGCGGACTTGTTATCGGTCTTACGCTGACACTGGTACACATTCTCGGGATCGGTCTTACCGGAACTTCCGTAAACCCCGCAAGAAGCATTGCTCCCGCAGTTTTCGCGGCTATCAACGGCAATATGGCTCCCCTGAACTCTCTGTGGGTATTCATTGTTGCTCCGCTTGTAGGCGCAGCTCTTGCAGCCGGTATTTACAGACTCCTTGAAAAAGAATAATATTCGCTGCGATTGAGACACACGAGAGATCGCTGCGCTTGAGAGGATACAGATTGGGGCTCGTCTGTCGGTCAGCCCCCTTTGGCTCCTACGTCGCCACCTCCCCCAGTGGGGGAGACACCCCAAACCCCGCTACTTTTCAATGTGAAACGTAGCAAAAGCAAATCCCGTTACACGGAGATCAGATAATCACTTCATAATAAGAAAGCACGGAGCAATTCATACGCTCTGTGCTTTCTTGTTATGAAGAAAACTGTTCATGTTCCGCTTTAGCGGTTTTCGCCTTTGCTTTCTTTGCGCTGCCGCTTTTATGCGCGCCTCCTGCGCTTTTTTGCGGCAACTTCCGCAGCATCGTGCTGCGCGGCGTTCCGAAAGAAGCGGGGTTTGGGGTGTCTCACCCACTGGGGGAGGTGGCGACGTAGAAGCCAAAGGGGGCTGACCGACAGACGAGCCCCAATCTGTATCCTCTCAAACGCCGGTGATCCTTTCGAGGAAATCGCCGCCGCAGAGTCTGATCTGCTCGATCATTTCTTCATCGCTTATGACGGTGATACGACCGGCATCGTACTGAGCATCTATCCACTCTTTTATTTTTGCGATGAATGGCTCTTTTTTGTTCACCGCTTTTTCGGGAGGAAGTCTGTAATAGTTATTTATCCAGAGCGCGATGCCTGCAAGACCGCAGACATTGCTGACTGCGACAAGCGGAGGACGGTCAAGGATAGTTTCTGTATCAAATATATTATAGATCTCAGGATCTTTGAGAAGACCGTCGGCGTGGATCCCTGCACGGGTGAGGTTGAAATTTCTGCCTACGAACGGGGTCATGGGCGGAAGATCATAGTGAGTCTCCTTTACTATATAATCCGCGATCTCGGTGATGACTCTCGGTTCCATACCGTCAAACGTTCCACGAAGCTGAGCATACTCAAATACCATAGCTTCAAGCGGAACATTTCCGGTCCTCTCCCCTATTCCGAGCAGCGAACAGTTCACTGCCTGTGCGCCGTAAAGCCAGGCGGTCGATGCGTTTACGACTCCCTTGTAGAAATCATTGTGACCGTGCCATTCAAGCATTTCGCACGGTACTCCCGAATAGTGCTGCAAGCCATAGATTATTCCCGAAACGCTTCTCGGAAGCGCAACTCCGGGGTACGGAACTCCATATCCCATCGTGTCGCAGGCTCTTATCTTTATCGGTATGCCGCTTTCGTGCGAAAGCTTCATCAGTTCGCTTGCAAAAGGCACTACAAATCCATAGAAGTCGGCTCTTGTAATGTCCTCAAAATGACATCTCGGACGCAGTCCGGCTTCGATAGCGTCGGATACTATCCCGATGTACTTATCGAGAGCCTGCTTTCTGGTAAGCCCCATTTTGTTGAAAATATGATAATCAGAGCAGCTGACAAGTATTCCGGTCTCTTTGATGCCGATGTCGCGGACAAGGGCAAAATCAGACTTTGTGGCTCTTATCCATGTTGTGATCTCGGGGAACTCATATCCCAGTTCCATGCACTTCTCAAGCGCTCTTCTGTCTTTCTCCGAATATACGAAAAACTCAGTCTGCCTTATGATGCCGTTCTTACCGCCGAGTTTGTGGAGCAGCTCATAGATATGTACCATCTGATCGGTGGTATATGGCGCTCTCGACTGCTGACCGTCACGGAATGTAGTATCAGTAATATATATCTTATCCGGCATATTCATCGGAACACGCCTGTAGTTGTATGCGATCTTCGGCACCTCAGTATATGGGAACATCTCACGGAACAGTTCAGGCTCCGGAATGTCCTGAAGCTCGTACTTATACGGGTCCTGTTCAAGCAGATTGCTCTTGTCGCTGAGTGTTATATCATTCATTTTTATTCTCCCTTTCAGAATCGTTGCAAACCTATTATATTACCGCAATTTACTTTTGTCAACAAAACAACGGGAAAATCGGCTTTTTAACACCTTTTTCCCGCTTTTGCAATTATAAACTGTCAAAAATGCATAAACACCTCAGATGTCACTTCTGTATCATTATTGATTTACTCTGAGCCACATCTCGGCCGCAGCACATTCGGTAGAGCGTTTATCCGCATCAACAGCACCTGCATCAAGGGCACGTCTTCCTACCTCATACCTGCCGAGATCAGTTCCTCCGAGGCATGGGGAGGTTATTACGACCGGCATGATTTTTGCAAGTTCGGAGATCACAAGCGTTATTTCATTATCCGGAATACCGCCGGCTCCGTATGTTTCCATTACTATGCCTGCCCTGTCCTCAGCTATCGCCATGATGTCAAGACCGTATGTGAACGGCGTTATGCGTACAACCGCAGGAAATTTACCGTTTCGTGCAGGAAAAGCATAAGTCTTTTTGGGAACAAATCCCGAATAACTGCGGAATGCGTCCTTTTCCACGCTGCTGACCTTGATGATGTCGGCACCGTTTATCACCCTGCCTGCAAACGCAAGATAAACACCGTTGTACTCGCCGGCTGCCGCAGTGCGTACAGCAAATTCTATGTTCGCCGCGGCATCGCTGCCCTCAGTCTCCGGCGGAAGCATCGAACCGGTAAGTATAACCGGTTTGCAGTCTGTCAGGGTGAACGCAAGAACAGCACCTGTGTAAGCTATGGTATCTGTCCCGTGAAGTATGACAAATCCGTCGTACTGCTGAATATTCTCGTTTATCGTGTTGTATAACCTGCGCCAGTGTATGGGCATGATATCGGTGCTGTCTATTGAAAACAGATCAAGCTTTGTTATCTCGATACCTTCGATCTTGGGTATCAGCTTGCTGCTTACAGGTGCCGGTCTTATGCCGAAACTCGAATTGATACCGGATATTGTTCCGCCGGTGGTGATTAATAGGATCTTCTTCATCTGAACAGTCCTCCGTCAAAATATTTTTCCTGAAATTCAACTGCTTTGGCAATATATTCGTCTGAATAGTCTCTGCCGTCCGCTGAAACTATCCATTTATCCTCGATGTCGTTGTATCTGTGCCATACTGCAATGACCTTTCCGGTATATTCGGTGACCGGCTTGTCTTCACCGAGAAGATAGATGTCCTGTTCGGCACCGTCACCGGCAAATACCCCGTCAACATACCCGTAGTTCAGAGTATAGGTCATTCCGGGGATCCTGGGGTGCTGCGAGCCGAGAGGACGGTCGATCTTTCCGCTTACAGTTCTTCCGATGATGCCGGAAAAATCGGGCTTTACATCTTCTTTCACTGCATCGGCTTCAATGAAGTAATGAAGTCCGCCGCCGTTCCATGTTTCTGTCTTTATATCGTCGATGTGGCGCAGCTTGTTTATGCGGAACTCATGGAGAAGTTCCCTTATATCCTGCTCATTCACAAAGCAGTGAGGTATGCCGCCTTCCGGACCGCCGACAAAACGCAGTGTGTTCTCATCAATATGCGGATATCCCGACCTTGTGAATGCCCAGCCGTCTTTTGAGCAGAGATCGAAGAAGATCTCCCCTCCGGGCTTCAATACTCTGTGTATCTCACCGAGTATCTGCTTCAGCCCCTCTGTATCGGTATGCGAAAGAACGTGGTAAGAGTAGATACAGTCAAAGGCGTTATCGGCAAACGGAAGTTTTTTCATATCTCCGACCACGGTACGGAAATCCGTGCCGTTTTTCTTCTGCCACTCACGAAGATTGTTCACACCATATTCCGAAAGATCCATAGCTGTGACCTTAAAGCCGTGAGCATCGAAAAATATCGAATGTCTCCCCAGCCCACAGCCGAGATCGAGCAGCCGCTTTCTGTCCTCACCATTCCATTTTGCAGCGTAATAGTAGCTTTCCTCGGAAGGTATCAGCCATGTTTCCTGCTGCATATTTTTCCAGTCCCAGGCTTTTGATTCAACCATATATGATCCACCAATCCTGCCCCTCCCTGAAGGGAGGGGCATTATTACTGCGGGGACCGCGTCCCCGCACCCCTGCTCTCCGGGGCTGCGCCCCGACTGCTTATTTCGCGGGACTCTGTCCCGCACCCTGTCTGTACGCGGGGACTCCGTCCCCGCCCCCCTGCTTTCCGGGGCTTCGCCCCTCCGTTATACGGTATTTATATGAATATCTGCCAGAGCAGACTCATATTCTTCCTCACTGTAAAGGGTATTAAGAGCTTCGAGAAGACCTTTTGAGGAAATGCGTTCTGGGAGCTTCAGGATACGGCAAAGTGATTTTCTCAGCTCGGAGCTGTTTTCTCCGCCGGATAATCCGTCGGTCACAAGACGCTGTTTGTCTATCCACATTTCGCGCTGTCCGGTACCGCCGATCACTCCGGCATCTTCAAACGCTTTAATAAGCAGGGATTTATCTATTCCCTCAACTCCGAGCTTACCCTCTTTTGAGGGGGCCGATTTGCGTTTTTCCTTGCCGATTATATCGGGGATATAGATGTTCACTATCCTGCATTCGCCAAGTCTGCTTTTGAGCATATTTCGTATCTGAAATCCTGCGCCATCGCTGTCCGTGAGAATTATTATTCCCGTTTTTTTCGCATATTTCCGTATCATGTCGAGTTTCCGGCGATCCCTGTAGATAGAGAACCCGCCGGTAGTGATGATGATACCGTCAATTATGCTGTCGAGCTTGATCTTATCGTATTTTCCTTCAACTACGACCGGCATATCAAGGTGTATCTTTTCATCTCCGGAAACTTCGCTCACAGTGCTCACCTCATTCTGTTCTCACGGCAGATAAACAGCTTTGTCACCGTTTCTTCTATGAGCGTCCTGCCGTCTCCGGGCATTGATTTCATCTTTATATCCGCGTCGAACAGCAGTCCCACTGTTTCACGCAGATAACCTGTTTCGAGCCTTGCGGCTGCCGGATAGACTTTATTTGCAAATCCCCACGCTCTGCCCTTGAAATAACCGAACATCTTTGCCGCATCATTTGGGTTCATTCCCTCGGACTTTGCCAGCTTTGCAAAATACAGATCGAGATAAGCTCCCGACAATGCTGAAAGTATCCCGACAGGAGTTTCCTGCTCCGCAAAAAGCTCGTCTATTACCCGGAACGCCTCGGCTTTTCTGCCTGAATTTATCGCACCAGCAAGATCGAACACCTCCGCGTCGAGCTGTTTCGGCACAAGTGCCTCTATCGCCGTGCGGTCTATTGTTCCGCCTTTTCCCGCGTAAGACATGAGTTTAGATGTCTCGTCGCTCGCCGAAGACATTCTTCCCCCTACTCTTTCGGTAAGAAACAGCGCATCGTCATAAGAAAGAACGATACCTGCTTTTGCAGCTTTCTTCACACAAAGTTCTGCTATCTTAGGGGGCTTCATAAGATCTATAGCGCAGACAGCTCCCGCTTTTTCAACCGCAGCAATGAATTTTTTTGTCTTCGCCTTCTTCTCGTCAGGTTCAGCACCCGTGCAGAAAAACACAAGTATTGTGGTATCAGGAATATCAGATATGATATTCAGGTATCCCGACAGCTTTACTTCATCGAATTTCTCCGGATCGGGATCCTTCACGGTAATGACCTTGCGTTCAGCAAACACAGGCAAAGCTTCGGCATAATCGGAAAGAAGCTCAGCATCGGGACACTCGTCCAAACGCTGAAGATTGAAGTCCAGCGCATCATCTCCGACTGTCTTCTTTATGATCTTGTCGGTGTACATAGAGATGAGAAACGGCTCCTTGCCGTATATCAGATACACCCGCTCAAATCTGCCCGCCCGTATGTCGGCGGATAAAACGTCTTCTGTTATTTTCAAAATATCACCGCCTGTGATCTTGCCGCTGCCGCTTGAGATCTGCCGCTGCCGCTTGAGATCGGTCGCTGTCGCTTGAGATCGGTCGCTGTCGCTTGAGAAGCGGGGCTCTGCCCCGCACCCCGCTTCTTTTCAAAGTGAAAAGAAGCAAAAGCTACTCGCTTCGCATTAAAAAATAAAACACTCTGTTCTTTTTTAAGGCTATACCGCACAAAGATTGTACGTGAATTGCGCCGTCAGACTTTTCGTCAGATTGTACAGAAATGACGCAGGCTTGCTGGCGCAAGTCAAGGAATTTCTGTGCAAGATGACGGAAAAGAT
>CAMOKN010000147.1 GCA_946617595.1 uncultured Clostridia bacterium | reverse complement strand
GTGAGCGCGCGTGTAGGTCGCCTGCCTTGGGGGGCCGCTTGTCCGTGACCAGCCGTTATATATGCCCTCGTCGATATTCTTCGGCTGCAGCGTTACCTGCATCGTGCATCTTTCTGCGAGCCTGTTGTATCTTATGATATTCGATATCGAGCCGAACAACAGTATCGCTGCAAGTATGAACCACAGTCCTGCGAATACATACATCACTTTCGGAGGTATCAAGCATATACCCGAATTATCTTTCATTGTCTGCCGCTTTTCGTCAAGCTGCGGGAAAACCTCCCAAAGGGAACGGATACCCTCACCGTTTTGCGTTTCACAGGCTAAATCTCTTGTCGCTGTTCATGGGGAATCACCGGAAATACGTCGTTTTCGCTGTTTGTGGTAAAGACGGACCGCGATATCTGATATATAATATAAGCATAAACACGAAAGGAGGTATCCGGAATGGATATGGTTAAGATCGGTAAATTTCTAAAAGAGCTCCGCAATGAAAAGGGGTTCACGCAGGAGACCCTCGGTGAAAAAGTGGGGGTGACCAATAAAACAGTTTCCCGCTGGGAGACGGGAACATATATGCCGCCCGTTGAATGCCTTGTGCTGCTGTCAGATATATATGGAGTCAGCATCAATGAGATAGTCGCGGGGCAGAGACTGAGCGAGACCGAATTCACCAACGCTGCGGAAGAAAATCTGTCGGAAGCGCTGCTGCTGAGCGAGAACATATATAAGCAAAGAGAGAAAAAGCTCATGCTGGTGATGCTGATATCCACGGTCATAGCTATCATATTGATATTCCTCATTCCCATCAGCAAGGACAATATGATAAGGAGCATGATAACTGTTTTGCTCATCATAGGACTTGCCGTTATCAGCAATGCGCTGAACCTCGTCGCGCTTGCACAGAACAAGGAGAGATGCGAGAAAAAGGAATAGGACTGCCGTGCTTTCGGGCATATCCAGCGAAGTTGGCCATCTATTGACAACAACCCAGATATTTGATATAATACATACAAAGGCCGAGCTTTGACCCTCGGCTGTCTATGCGGAGGTGTGAGCACATGGAGAAGCGAAAAACCATCTTCCTCGTGACGGGTATGCCCGAACTGCTTCACGGCAGAAGAGTCGCCAAGGGTGTTTTTGAACAGTGCGAAAAGTACGGATATAACGTGGCGGTCTTTGCTTCCATGTCGCACCTGCTGTTCTTCGTCAAGGAACATACCGACGGCGAGAAGAACATCTACTCCCTGCCAAACTACGGCATTTTTGACGGTTGTATATGCCGACCCCAAAAGGTTCTCCCTCAATAATCCGTATTACAACTAAACTCTAACCATAAGCTTAGCCGCCAAAAGTCTGCATCCGCACCTTCCGTACATGGTTCGTTTTATCATTTTCAGCTTGCTGTTGGTCCCTTCAACGAACCCGTTGGAAAGCGGTGATGACACGGCGTTCTCGATGGCTTCAAGATCATTTTCCATGCTTTCTGTGAACTTCTTTATCAGTTTAACGGAAGACCCTTTGTATTTGTTTATGAAACAATACAACAGCGACTGATAGCCCTTTTCAAATATCATCCTGAATTCTCGGATACATATTTTCAGTGTGATAATAATCGGATATCTGTTCAGCAGATACTCAAAATATTGGGGTTCAATATCAAGTTTTTCATCATACCAAAGATAATCAAATATCTTTTTACGGGAGATATAGATATATTTTTGAATTTTCTTCCTTAATTGTTTCTGCTCTGACGAACAACTTTCAAGCGGTGTGAGTTCAATATTATAGCGCTTAGCCACAAGGTTAAAATATTCATATGCCGCCGTCTTTCCGCAAGTCAGACCAATTGCTTGCAGTTCGCGGTACAGCACGCTTCGGCATTTTCCTTCGGATAATGATCTTACGATTTGGTCATGATATTTGTCAATACCGCTAAATAAAGTCGAACTGCACACCGAGATCATATCTCCGTTTAAATATTTGTGTATCGTATTTCGGGTGCAATGAAGTTGCTTTTCTATCTTACGAAGGCTGTACCCGGCATCATGCAGACTATGAATTTCCTCATACAGCTTGACTTTTTCGGGCGATAATCTACCTGCCTGAATTTGTTCTTCACCATCAGTCAGGAGTTTTTTTTACAGTTTCATCTTCGTTTTCATCATCGGAATTCTCCGTATTTACGGGTATTTTTACAGTTGCCGGAACGCTTCCGTTAAGTGCGCCTCTCACAGCTTCAAGAAGATTCTGGTGCAGGTGGAATCTGTCAGCTATCTGCATTGCAGCCGGAAGAGTTTCTTCTATCGCCGAAGCATAGGCGCTTGCTCTGTCCCTGGTAACAGCTTTAACGTGCTTGTTATGTTCAAGCCATTTTTTCAGTGTATCCTTATCTCTGCCTTCAAGAACCGCAACGGGTTTATGAGTTTCCTCATCAACAATTATCGTTCCATAGGTCTTTCGCTTTGCAAATGCAAAGTCATCAACGCCTATCGTCGAACTGCATACTTGCTCGGGTTGAGTTTCATATCTTCTTATCAGAAGCCGAATGACGCTGTCGGGGCTGATGGTGATATTCATCGCTTTGCATATTCTTGAACAGCCCTCACAGCTTGTTTCAAGTGCGATAGTGCAGATCAGATCGGCAAGTCTTTCGGTTTTTCTGGAGTAATGATTCAAAAATCCATCGATAGTTTCCGCAAAAGAAACGACTTCGCAATCGGGGTCTTCACAGTTGTATTCATATGCTTTTATCTGCAAAGTAACAGCTTTCCTCATCATCGGCAGATCCTGAACCTTTCTGACATATGTACCATGATACCGTGCGCTGACAACGCCGCAGCACGGACAGGCCCCCTGCTTTGTCCGAGACTCTAATTCTATGACGATCTTTTCTTCAGTTTCAGAGATCTCTGTTATTGTCAGTTGTTCCGGAAAGAACTTATTGATATCCAAAGATGTCATGCAGGATCACCGCCTTTGATATACTTTTGATAATATTATAGCATATCTGGTTGAGATAATCAAGAAGGTTTTACGGAAATTTGCGGAAGAACCACTTAG